>NZ_JBTZSY010000011.1:0-64788 GCF_054815885.1 Anoxybacillus sp. TBDG-1 | reverse complement strand
GTTATTCGGAAGTAGCATAACCTGATATGTTTTAATCATTTTCAGTTAGCTCCTTCATCATTTTCTTGACTTTATTTGCTCTTTTGCCTTGTAATTTCTTATAAATTGTATATAGATTTTTATGGATTTTTACAAAAATATTTTAACAGTTACTAACCTCCTTACGTGCGATAACTTGCATTAATTTTAATGTAGTCGTACGTTAAATCACAGCCCCACGCAATGCCTTCCCCGTTGCCGACATGTAAATCGACCGTAATAACGACAACATCCTCCATTAAAGCCGCTTTCGCTTCTTCTTCCGAAAACGGCACCGGTTGACTTTGTTTTAACATTTGAATCGAACCGATCCATACATCAACACAATCTGGATTGATCGTTGCGCCGCTATGACCAATCGCGCCGATAATGCGCCCCCAGTTTGCGTCCGCTCCGTACACTGCTGTTTTCACTAAGTTGGAACCGACAATATGTTTCGCTGCCCATTTCGCTTCTTCATCTGTTTTTGCACCTTTCACACGCGCTTCAATTAATTTCGTTGCCCCTTCACCGTCACGCGCAATTTGTTTCGCTAAATGTTCACACGTTTGGCGAAGCGCTTCATAAAAATTTTCCCAATCTGGATGTTGTGGGGAAAGCGGCTCATTGCCCGCTAATCCGCTCGCCATGACGATGACCATATCGTTCGTTGACGTTTCTCCATCGACCGTAATTTGGTTAAACGACACATTTGTAATCGAACGAAGGGCATCTTGTAACACGTCTGACGGAACGTTTGCATCCGTCGTAATAAAAGCAAGCATCGTCGCCATATTCGGATGAATCATCCCCGATCCTTTTGCCGCTCCTGCGACCGTCACGACTTGACCGTCTATAACCGTTTCATAACACGTCTTTTTCATAACGAGATCCGTCGTTAAAATCGCTGTTTGAAAATCAACCGCCCCAGCCAATTGGGCTGTCGGTTTCAATTTTGGGATGCTCGCGCGAATGTTTTCCATCGGCAAACATTCACCGATCACTCCTGTCGATGCAACAGCAACGAGATATTCTGGAAGCCCAAACGCCTCCGCGCACAACTTTCGCATTTCGTATGCGTCTTTTAATCCTTGTTCGCCTGTACATGCGTTGGCATACGCACTATTGACGATGACGGCTTGCAGCTTGTTTTCGACAGCGATGCTTTGTTTCGTCACTTGAAGTGGTGCTGCTTGAAACACGTTTTGCGTATAAACGGCCGCACACGCCGCTGGCACGTCGCAAACGATCACCCCTAAATCTTTTTTCGTATAACGTAAGCCTGCATGCACACCTGCTGCTTGAAATCCTTTTGGCGTGACAATCGTTCCATCGGCTATATATTTTACTTTTTTTTCTTTCACTTTCACTTTTCTCCCCCCATTTACGGATACATCGGCATCGCCGTTAGTCCCGTTTGTTCATCAAATCCAAACACCACATTTGCATTTTGAATAGCCTGCCCCGCTGCCCCTTTCACTAAATTGTCGATGACGCTCACAACGGTGATGCGGTTTGTTCGTTCATCGTAAGCGATCCCGATATCGCAATAGTTCGAGCCGTACACATCTTTCGTGCACGGAAAAGATCCCGCTTCCCGAATGCGCACGAACGGGCAATGTTTATACGCTTCTTTATATAACTCTATAATTCTTTCATGCGATAATGCGCATGCAGCTTCCGCATAAATCGTCGCCATAATGCCGCGCGTCATTGGAATTAAATGCGTGCTAAACGTCATTGGTGCCATTTGTTCGTTCCAATCACACAACATTTGTTCAATTTCTGGGATATGTTGATGTGTATTCACTTTGTATATTTTTACGTTTTCATTCGTCTCTGCAAAATGAACGCCAAGCGATACCCCACGCCCTGCACCAGATACACCTGATTTCGCATCAACGATGACGGAATGCGGCACAATCCATTTTTGAATAACGAGCGGTGCTAATCCGAGCAACGTTGCTGTCGGATAACAGCCAGGATTGGCGATTAAATTCGCCTTCGCAATGCGTTCACGATTCCATTCCGTTAAACCGTATACTGCCTGTTTAAGCATTTCTTCGCTCGGTGGCGTTTTTTTATACCACTTCGCATATACGTTCCCATCACGCAAACGAAAGTCTCCAGATAAATCGACGACTTTATATCCTGCCGCAAGCAATTTTGGCGTCCATTCGCTCGATACGCCCGGCGGCGTCGCTAAAAAAACGAGCTCTCCTTCCATTTCGTCGATTCGGATATCGCGCAATACAAAACGTTCTTTCATATGCGGATATACATCATGTAGCGAAACACCACTTTGTGAAGATGAATGGACGGAAGCGACGCGCATATACGGATGATGCTGTAATAAGCGAATGAGCTCAATCCCCCCATAGCCTGTCGCTCCGATAATGGAGACTTTCATCTCACCGTTCCCCACTTTCTGTATATAAATTTAGTTATCATTATAATACTGCATAAAAATAAAATCAAATGTATATTTAAATATTTTTTATTTTTCAGTCCTATGTGTTGACGCCATATTCGTTTTTCTTTTTAATGAAAGTAGATAACAATAAAAGGTGGTTAGCGTATGACAATTCAACCGATCTCCTTATCTGATCTTCTTTCCCTTCCTCACCATATGATCGATGTGCAAAAAGGAGAATATATTTTTCGTGAAGGAGAAACAACAAACGAGCTATATATTGTATGCAAAGGAAAAGTACAATTAAGCAAAACGACTGAGGAAGGGCGTGAACTATCGCTTCGCATTTGTGAACGAGGCGATATGTTTGGGGAGATCGTTCCGTTTCAATTGACGTGCACATGTACAGTAAGTGCAAAAATGATGGAAGCAGGAACGTTAGCTGTTATGAACAAACTGCAGCTAGAAGAAAAATTATTGGAAGATCACACGTTTGCATTGCAATTTATGCAATGGCTAAACGTGCAATTGCAGCGGATGCAAACGAAAATACGCGATTTAATTTTGCACGGAAAAAAAGGAGCGCTGTATTCGACGCTCATTCGGTTAGCAAATAGCTATGGGGTGGAAACAGGCGACGGCATTTTAATCGACTTCCCAATAACAAATCAAGAACTTGCCAACTTTTGCGGCAGCGCCCGCGAAGTCGTTAGCCGTTTATTAAAAGAATTAAAAGAGCTTGGGATCATTTCTGTCGATAAAGGGAAAATGACAATTCACGACTTGCAGTTTTTAAAAGATGAAATTCGCTGTGAAGGTTGTCCGATAGACATATGTAATATGAAATAAACGGGTGTCCGAAAAAATCAATACACCCGTTTAGCCCGATATGAAATTAATAAACGACCATAACAACAAGCGCAAAATAAACCGCATTGACAATTTCGTAAATCCCTACTTTTTTAATGGACATTGCTTTTCCATAAAAATAAATGGCGCGCACGACACTTGGCACATACGCAAGCGCGAGCCAGCCATGACCCGTCGCGCTGCATGCGACAATAAGCCCGACATGAAACAACCATGATGCCCATTTGTAACGCGGATTATTTTTTTCGCGAATCATCGTTTTCACGTAAAACGTACTTCCAATGAAAAATAAAACAGAAACAATAAATAAAAACCACGCTTGTTCATCAATATATCCCGTTCCGACATAGTAGCTTCCGAGCCCGCCAATTGAAAAGTTGACAATGGCTGCAACATCGTTTGTAAACGAGCGCTCTTTCTTCTTTTTCGCAAAATACATATTTACAAGAAAAAACGGAATCATAGCTAAACCGAAATAGATAAGCAATGGTTTGTAGGCAAGCGGAATCGCGACAAAGAAGAGCGCGATCAACATATATATTGCAAACCATTGTCTATGACGAGCGGACGCTTGTTTTTTCATGATTAACGTCCATATATATGTGGCTAAATAAAGGAAAAACCATGCGATAAATAGTGGAAGATGAAGCCATGTTGCTTGACCGATATCGATGCCGAATAAAAAAGGAATCATTAACATCGCCCAAGCGCCATGTTGTTTTGGAATAACCATTACATCCCCTCCTTCATCTTCAATTGTATCATCACCTTCCTTCTTTTTTTGTGACGCTCGTCACATGTTTTCACAAATGTGTGACAAACCATTGAACCGTTTGTAAAAATGCTTCGCGCGTCACTTTATGCCCTGCATGTTCATCAACTAACATTGTAAGCGGCTGATGAAACGGCTCGATTTGTTTATAAAAGGCGTATGTATAATCAAACGGAACGACGTCATCTTGTTTTCCGTGCCAAATGAAAAGTGGACGACCGTTTAATTTTTCTGGTTGTAGTGATAAATCGTATGCTGTTAATGTGTTGCGCAACGTGTCAAGTTGCTGTTTAGAAAGCGGCAATGTCATCCCTTTTCGCTCAGCAAATTGCAATTGCAAATCAAAAAACGTTTGATAGCACGGGCTACCCATAAGCGAACCTGCTACGCGAATCCAATCATATTGCGTCAAAGCGCCGAACGTCACAATGCCTCCCATTGATGTCCCAACGACGCCAATGCGCTTTGGATCAACGAGTTTCCGCTCAACAAGTTCGTTTTTTATGTCTTCTAATTCACGAATGGTCGTTAACACAATATCCCAAAACGATAAATGTAATTGATCGTCCGAAGGCGGATTTGGACGTTCTCCATGGTACAGCGCATCTGGCAGCACGACACGATATCCAGCTTCGGCGAGCAAATAGCCGAAATGAAGATTATGTTCTTTTGCGCTCGTAAATCCATGAATAAAAATAATGAGCGGTCGCATATGATGAATATCATCCTCTTTTACGACGTGCAAGCACGGAATGTTTGCGATCGACTCGCGAATAATTGACACCATGTTCTCATCTCCTATTTTATGTTTTAACATTATCTTACCATATAGACAAATATTTTGGAAAAACGATACACTAATGAAGAAACGATTTTAACGAAAAGGGGAGCGACAATGGAACAACATTTAATTGCCATTGATTTAGATGGCACGTTATTAAAAGAGAATAAAACGATTTCTGACCGTACATACGATGTCATTCAACAAGCAAAACAAGCAGGGCATATTGTCGTTATTGCGACAGGACGACCGTATCGTGCGAGCAAAATGTATTATGAACAACTCGACTTAACGACACCGATCGTCAATTTTAACGGCGCATTCGTTCATCATCCGAAAGACGACAGTTGGGGAATGTATCATACGCCATTGCAGTTAGAAACGGTAAGAGAAATTGTTGAAGTAAGTCGAAAGTACAACGTGCGCAACATTTTAGCAGAAGTGATGGACGACGTTTATTTTCATGAACATGACGAGCAGTTACTTGATTTATTTAATTTAGGGAACCCAAACGTATATATCGGAAACTTACATGACATTTTACGCAAAGAGCCGACAAGCATTTTAATTTTATCTGACGAACAAAACGTCGGGCGCATTCGCACATATTTATCAGAAGTGCATGCGAACGTCATCGACCATCGCAGTTGGACAGCCCCGTGGCACGTCATCGAAATCGTCCGTATCGGTATTCATAAAGCAGCTGGGCTTGAAAAAATCGCTTCGTACTACGGCATTCCGCGCGAGCGCGTCATCGCTTTTGGGGATGAAGATAAC
Source organism: Anoxybacillus sp. TBDG-1 (assembly GCF_054815885.1). Lineage (NCBI taxonomy): Bacteria > Bacillati > Bacillota > Bacilli > Caryophanales > Anoxybacillaceae > Anoxybacillus > Anoxybacillus sp. TBDG-1. The sequence continues at coordinate 59,157 of NZ_JBTZSY010000011.1, read as the reverse complement.
GATATCGAGATGTTAAAATGGGCAGGAGTAGGCGTGGCGATGGGCAATGCGATTGAACCGCTTAAAGCAATCGCAGACGATGTGACAAAAACAAATGAAGAAGATGGCATCGCTATTTATTTGCAATCATTATTAAAGTTATAAAAAATTCCCTCACGTATTGTAGCGTCATATGCGCAAACTATATGCGACGCTATATGCGTCACAGGCGACAAAAGAGGGGGAATGTCGTGTGGGTAAACGAAATAAATCAAAACGTTTCATTCAACAAAGCGCTGATGCGGTATATAAACATGATGAACGCATTCCGTATCATATGACGTATGAGGAAGCGGAACAACGCAAAACAGAAAAAGCGGATCATACAAACCTCGGGGGATTTTAATATGGGCAATCCGTTATTTCAACAAGCAAGAAAAGCGGTTGACAAAGCAAAAGAAGAGCGCACTAAACGTGCCATTTCTGTCGCGAAAAATACGCTCTCATCTGCTTTTGCGAACGCTAACGACGCCGAACGAAGACAACTACACGATTTACAAGATGAACTTGATACTTTGTAAAAAGCTGCGCACGTCGCGCAGCTTTTTACTCTTTTCGGAAAAACCCAACCACTTCTGTCGTTTGCATGATGTTCGTAAACGCTTTCGGATCGACTTCTTTAATAATGCGTTTTAAATCAAACAACTCATAACGTGTAATGACGATCATTAACATATCTTTATCTTCATTTAAAAATGCACCTTTTGCTGGAATGACAGTAATGCCACGAATCATTTTCGATTTGATCGCTTGTTTCATCTCTTCCCCTTTTGTCGTAATAATAAGCGCGGTTAATTTTTGATGGCGCGTATGAATCGCATCAATGACGCGCGTTGTCACATATAACGTCACGAGTGTATATAACGCCTTTTCCCAACCGTACATATATCCAGCAGTTAAAATAATGATGGAGTTGAGCGCAAAAATGTACGTCCCAACAGATCGATCGTTTACGCGCGACAATACGAGTGCAATAATATCTAATCCGCCTGTTGATGCCCCCCATTTTAACGTCCAACCCGTTCCAACTGCCGCAATGACTCCACCGAATACCGCGTTTAATAAAATATCCTCAGAAAGCGAACGAACGGGAATAAGTTCAAGAAATAGCGACATAAATACAACGCTTAAAAAGCTGTAAAACGTAAAAGACTTCCCTACTTTTTTCCATCCCAAAATCGCTACAGGGATGTTAAATAAAAAAAGCAACAAACCTGTCGAAATGGCATAAGGTGTGTAGTCGCCAACAACTTTAGAAATAAGCTGCGCCGCCCCAGCAAACCCGCTTGTATATACGTTCGCTGGAATTAAAAATAAATTCATGCCGATGGCGTTTAATAATCCACCGATGATAACGACAAATAGTTTTTTTACATCCACGACACATCCTCCTACAAAGCGATAAGATTGTTTTTTTTTATAAGAATCGCTACACTTAAAATAAGTACATACATAGGGGTGATTGAAATGAATATTAAAATTATAGCGGATAGCGGGTGCGATTTGCCACTTTCTTTTATACAAGAAAAACAAATTGCTTTTTTACCGTTAGCTGTACATATAAACGACCGCGACTACGACGACCAACTAACGATTCAACCAAAGCAAGTGTACGATGCGATGCGCAACGGGGATGTGCCGAAAACGTCGCAAGCAAAACCTTCACAAATGGAAGAGCTATTTACGACACTTGCACAAGAAAACATCCCTGCCATTTATGTTGCTTTTTCTTCTGCTTTGTCAGGTACATATCAAACAGCCGTCATGATAAAAAACGATGTGCTTGAACAATACCCTCATGCAAAATTGACAGTGATCGACTCCAAATGCGCCTCACTCGGTCTTGGACTTGTCGTGAAAAAAGCAGTCGAGCTGGCGGAAAGCGGCATGCCGTATGAACATGTCGTCATGACAATCGAAACGTATTGCCGTCATATGGAACATATTTTTACCGTCGATGATTTGCAATATTTAGCGCGTGGAGGGCGCGTCAGCAAAACGGCCGCGTTTGTCGGCGGAGTATTAAACATCAAACCGCTTCTTCACGTTGAGGACGGAAAATTAATCCCGATTGAAAAAGTACGCGGACGGAAAAAAGTACTGAAGCGCATGATCGAACTGATGCAAGAGCGCGGAGCAAACGTGCAAAACCAGCTCATCGGCATTAGCCACGGCGACGATGAACAAACGGCGCTCGAACTAAAAGCGATGATTGAAGAAGCGTTCGGTTGTCAACAATTTTTCATTTCTGAAATCGGCGGCGCCATCGGAGCGCACGCTGGTCCAGGCACGATCGCCCTCTTTTTCTTGAATAAACAGCTTGAGCAATGATTACACTACCTTTCAAAGGGGGTGAGATCATGACGAGCGATAACGACAAAAAAGCAAAAGACAATAACGCGAAACGACACGAAAAAAATATGGAGCGCGAAAAAAACCGTCAAGCCGGCAAACGCGCCTACTCCAAAGAAACGAATCATTTGTAAAGAAAAAGATGCTCGCGCGGAGCATCTTTTTCTATTTCATTTGAAACTTTGCCATCGTTTGTTGTAAATCATCTGTAAGTTGACGCAACGTCGTTACTTTTTCGCTCATTTTTTTGAACGCTTCTAACTGCTCCACCATCGACGCAGCAATTTCTTCGCTGCCTGCTGCCGATTGTTCGACGACTGCACTAATGCTTTCAACGTTTTGCAAGACGTTTTTGCCAAGCTCTTTCGATTCATCCATGCCGATGACAAGCGCTTGAATATCTGTCGTAATATGGTGTACTTTTTTCTCAATGGCACTAAACGCCTCTGTCGTCGTTTGAATTGCTTTCGTTTGCGCTTCAGCAATATCTACCCCACGGCGAACGGCTTCGGTGACGTTCGTTAATCCCGATTGAATGAGATGAACCATCTCAAAAATTTGGCTTGTCGCTTTCGATGATTCTTCCGCAAGTTTGCGCACTTCTTCGGCGACGACTGCAAACCCTTTTCCTGCTTCTCCTGCCCGCGCCGCTTCGATCGCCGCATTTAACGCCAGTAAGTTCGTTTGCGTCGCAATGTCGGATACTGCTTTTGCCATATCTTCAATTTTTCTTGCGTACGCCGCAAATTGTTCCGTCGATTGTTCAATTGAGGCAGTCGCTTGTACATTTTCGTTAATAAACGCTTTTTGTTCTGCTAGCGCCGCTTGACCGTGCACAATTGCTTCAACCGCTTCATCGCTATAACGAGCCGTTTGTTCGGTGCGCCCAACGTTTTGTTGTACAGTATGTTCCATTCGTTCAATAAGCTGTACCGCATGTTGTAAGTCTTCGGAAATGCTTTGCGCTCCGGCTGACAATTCGTTTGTTGATACAGCCACTTGATTATTAATTTCTGTTAACGTTTTTGTTTCCTCATCAATTTCTTTTGCAAACGACTCAACTTGCTTACTTACCGTATCAACAGATTGCAGCAAGCTATTGAGCTGATCAGCCATCGTTGCAAATGCCTCATTTAAATCAGCGAGCTCGTCTCTCCCGTTATACTTCACAGGCTCAATACGCAAATCGCCGCTCGCGATTTGTTTTGCATTTTTTGCAATATGACGAAGAGGAGTTGTAATTTTTTGTGTTAGTCGGAATCCGCTAAATCCTGCAAACAATAGCACAACCGCAATCGCAACGAGCGAAATGGTAATAACGCTTGAAATTTGTTTTTGTAACGTTTGTTGCATATGCCCATAATATTCAGCGACATATGTGTTGACGACGTATATATCGTTTAGTACTCCTTCCGCGCGCATCGACTGGCGGCGCACTTCCGCTACATCGTTTGCATCAAGCGCATCATTCGATTGTTTCGCAAGATCCGCGAATTTTTTATTAGCTTGCTCAAGCACAGAACGAAAATACGGCTCAGTTAATCCTTTATTTAATGCTTGAAGTAACTTTTCCGATTCCGCTAAATGAACGATCACTTCTTGTTTATTTCCTTCTGTTGGGCTATACGCATAGTTGCTTAAACTTTGCTTCGTTGCTTTTAGCTCTGCTTGCAAATGTTGCGCTTTCATCATAAGCGGTACGAAATCTTGATTGGACGATTGAATCGAAAGCATGTTCATAATAATAAAGACGATAATAGCGCCGGCAATGACTGGCGTTGCTAATGAATGAAATAATAATCGTTGTTTAATCGACATCGTATCCCTCCTTTATTGCGCGATGCCGTTTGTCGCTTTTTCTTTCCATTTTTCCAGCGTCGCTTGTTGCTCTGGACTGAGCGTCACGACACGAATCGGCGCTAAATCAACGCCGTTTTCTTTTAACCCAAGTTCGACCGTTCCTTTTGGCACTTCTTTCTTTTCAACATACTGTTTAATGGCTGTATATAACGCCACATTAACATTTTTTAACATCGATGTAACAACCGCTTTTTCCGCATAAAAATATTGATCGCTATCGACGCCGATCGCATACTTTCCGTTCATCTCCGCCTCGCGTAGCACCCCGACGCCTGTAAACCCAGCCGCCGCATACAACACATCCGCACCAGTAGCAATCATTTGTTTTGCGATTTGTGCCCCAAGCTTGTCATCGCCGAAATTTCCTGCGTACACTTCTTGCACGTTTGCTTCTGGCTTCACCGCTTTTACCCCTTGAATAAAGCCGTTCGCAAACTTACGGATTAATGGCACATCCGCTCCTCCAACGAAGCCGACGTTGTTCGTTTTCGTCAACATTCCTGCAACAACGCCAGCTAAAAAGCTTCCTTCATCTTCTTTAAACGTAATGGACGTAATGTTTGGAAGGTCAGATACCGCATCAATTAATATAAATTGCTGTTTCGGATATTTTTTTGCGACTTTTTCTAAATCTTGTTGCACCATAAAACCGAGTCCGATGACGAGATCGTTCCCTGCTTCAACGAGCTCCGTTAGCCCTTTCTCATACGTCCCTGTTTCTTTTAACTCGCGATATTCAAAAAAGATGCCGAGCTCATCTCTCGCTTTCATTAATCCTTGGAACGCTGAATCGCTAAACGACTGATCACCAAGTCCGACGTCCGACAACATAATACCAATTTTGACACGCTCTTTCGGCTGAAAGGAGCTCGTTTGTGAACACCCCGCGGCAATCAACAAAACAACTGCCATCATGAGTGAAATTATTTTTTTCATAAAATTCCCTCATCTCCTTATCTTTCGATCAAATCCTACTTCGTTTATTATATCGACATGATTCGACGATTTGTTTACTTTTTATATATAAAGATTTTGTAAAGTTGTTCATATGCCAACAATCGACTATAATGGAAGCACAACGAATTCATATTGAGGTGATCATTATGTCAAAAGAAAGTTCATTTGATATTGTGTCAAAAGTCGATTTGTCGGAAGTAACAAACGCCGTCAACATCGCGTTAAAAGAAATTCAAAACCGCTATGATTTTAAAGGAAGCAAAAGCGACATTTCACTTGAAAAAGATGAGCTCGTTTTAATTTCTGACGATGAATTTAAACTTGAACAACTCAAAGATGTGCTCATCGGCAAGCTCATTAAGCGCGGTGTGCCGACGAAAAACATTCAATACGGAAAAGTTGAACCTGCTTCTGGCGGAACGGTGCGCCAACGTGCCAAACTCGTCCAAGGCATCGACAAAGACAACGCGAAAAAAATTAACACGATCATTAAAAATACAGGCTTAAAAGTAAAAAGTCAAATTCAAGAAGATCAAATTCGCGTCAGCGGCAAAAGTAAAGATGATTTGCAAAAAGTGATCGCCGCCATTCGCGAAGCAGACTTGCCAATCGACGTCCAATTCGTCAACTATCGTTAAGAAGGCGCTTTGCCTTCTTTTTCTTTTCCGATTAAAAATAGTTGAATATTTCTAAAAAATCAGTTACATTTATGAGTAACTTCATACAACATCTTATCGAGAGAAGGGGAGGGACTGGCCCGATGAACCTTCAGCAACCTGACGATCGTCAAGGTGCTAAGTCCAGACAAGCGATTCGCTTGGAAGATAAGAAGAAGCGCCCAACGTCTTCTTCTTATGAAGAAGACGTTTTAGTTTGAAAAGGAAACGGAGGAATGGATGTGGGATTGTTAGATGATTTAAAAGAACGCATCGTCATCGCAGATGGAGCGATGGGAACGTTATTATATGCGCACGGCATTGATCGTTGCTTTGAAGAATTAAACGTCACAAAACCTAAAGAAATTATCCATATTCACGAAGCGTATATTGATGCAGGAGCTGAAGTGATCCAAACAAACACATATGGTGCTAACTATGTGAAACTCGCCCGCTACGGCTTGCAAGATGATGTAAAAGAAATCAATAAAGCGGCTGTCCAACTTGCCAAAAAAGCGGCAAAAGGACGCGCCTACGTGCTCGGTACGATCGGAGGATTGCGCAGCACAAACAAAAGCACGATTTCACTTGAAGAAGTGAAACGGACGTTTCGTGAACAGCTGTATGTTTTGTTAAACGAAGAAGTTGACGGACTTTTACTTGAAACGTATTACGATTTCGAAGAATTACAAACCGTTCTTTCCATCGCTCGTAAAGAAACGACGTTGCCGATCATCGCCCACGTCACGCTTCATGACATTGGCGTCTTGCAACAAGGTATGCCGCTTGCTGAAGCGCTTTATCAATTAGAACAACTTGGCGCCGATGTCGTCGGCTTAAACTGCCATCTCGGTCCATATCATATGTTGCGCTCGCTCGAAGAAGTGCCGATTCCAACGCGCGCCTTTTTATCGGTGTACCCGAACGCGAGCTTGCCGCAATATCGCGACGGACGATTCATTTACGAAACGAGCGAACAATATTTTGAAGAAACGGCTCGTGCGTTTCGTGATCAAGGGGTACGGCTCATCGGCGGCTGTTGCGGCACAACGCCAAAACATATTGCCGCGATTGCTCGCGCCCTTCCCGACCGCACACCTGTATATAAAAAAGAAGTGAAACAACGGCATACAATTGTCGTTCAAGAAGCAGAACAAACGAAACAACCTTCCCTTGCCGACATTGCACGCACGCGACGTTCAATTATCGTCGAGCTCGATCCGCCAAAAAAACTCGGCTTAACGAAATTTTTAGAAGGCGCAAAAGCATTAAAAGAAGCACGTATTGACGCGCTAACGCTTGCCGACAACTCGCTTGCGACGCCTCGCATTAGCAACGTCGCTGTCGGAACGATCGTCAAACAACAACTAAATATACGCCCGCTCATTCATATTACGTGCCGTGACCGCAACTTAATCGGCTTGCAGTCGCATTTAATGGGGCTTCATACGCTCGGCATAACCGATGTACTCGCTTTAACAGGCGACCCGTCCAAAGTCGGCGATTTTCCAGGCGCGACGTCCGTATACGATTTATCATCGTTTGACCTCATTTCGTTAATTCGGCAATTTAACGAAGGGCTTTCGTATTCAGGCAAACCGCTCGGACAAAAAACGAATTTTTCCATCGCTGCAGCCTTTAACCCGAACGTGCGCCACTTAGATAAAGCGGTCAAGCGGCTAGAGAAAAAAATTGAATGCGGGGCGCACTACTTTTTAACACAGCCGCTGTATAGCGAAAAACAAATCGAAGACGTATATGAAGCGACAAAACATGTACCAACGCCGATTTACATTGGCATTATGCCGATTACAAGCGCGCGAAACGCTGACTTTTTACATCATGAAGTGCCAGGCATTACGCTGTCAGACGACATTCGTGCCCGCATGGCTGCGTGCGCCAACGATCCTGTTCAATCAACAAAAGAAGGCTTGGCAATCGCCAAATCACTCATCGATGCAGCATTCGATTTATTCCAAGGCATTTATTTAATTACACCATTTTTACGTTACGACATGACAGTCGAACTCGTTCGCTACATCCATGAAAAAGAGCGGCTCACAAAAGAAAGGACGGTTTATCATGGCTAGTTTATTTGAACAGCTTGAGAAAAAAATTTTAATTATTGACGGTGCGATGGGAACGATGATTCAAGCAGCAAACTTGACAGCGGAAGATTTTGGCGGTGAAGCGTACGAAGGATGTAACGAATATTTAACGCTCACTGCTCCACACGTCATTTCTCACATTCATGAAGCGTATTTTGCCGCAGGAGCAGACATCGTTGAAACGAATACGTTCGGAGCGACACGCATCGTCTTAGACGAATACAACCTCGGCCATTTGGCGCTTGAATTAAATATCGAAGCCGCTAAACTCGCGAAACTCGCGGCAGAAAAATATGCGACGACTGCACACCCGCGCTTTGTCGCTGGATCGATGGGTCCGACGACAAAAACGCTGTCCGTTACAGGCGGAGCAACGTTTGCTGAACTTGTTTCTTCCTACGAAGAACAAGCGCGTGGCTTACTGCTTGGCGGTGTCGATTTGTTGTTATTAGAAACGTGCCAAGATACGTTAAACGTGAAAGCAGCTTTTCTCGGCATAACCGAAGCGTTCAAAACGGTCGGAAAGCAAGTGCCGCTTATGATTTCCGGAACAATTGAACCGATGGGAACGACGCTTGCGGGGCAAACGATCGAATCGTTTTTTATTTCGATCCAACATATGAAACCATTTGCGGTCGGTTTAAACTGCGCAACGGGTCCTGAATTTATGACCGATCATTTGCGCTCGCTCGCTTCATTAGCAAACACCGCCGTCAGCTGTTATCCAAACGCTGGGCTTCCTGACGAAGAAGGACATTATCACGAAACGCCGGACATGCTCGCGAAAAAAATTCGCCAATTTGCCGAAAAAGGATGGTTAAATATCGTCGGCGGCTGTTGCGGCACGACGCCGGAACATATTCGCGCCATTGCCGAAGCCGTTCGCGACATCCCACCGCGCACGATTCCGAAGCAGTTTGCGATGCACGCCGTCTCTGGCATCGATGCGCTCATTTACGACGAAACGATGCGCCCGCTTTTTGTCGGAGAACGGACGAACGTCATCGGTTCGCGCAAATTTAAGCGACTCATTGCGGAAGGAAAATATGAAGAAGCGGCAGAAATTGCCCGTGCCCAAGTAAAAAACGGGGCGCACGTCATCGACATTTGTTTAGCTGACCCTGACCGCGATGAAAAAGAAGATATGGAGCGATTTATTCAACAAGTCGTGAAAAAAGTGAAAGTGCCGCTCGTTATCGACTCGACAGATGAAAACGTCATCGCCTGTGCATTATCGTACTCGCAAGGAAAAGCGATCATTAACTCCATTAATTTAGAAGACGGAGAAGAGCGGTTTGAAAAAATTGTTCCACTTCTTCATCAATACGGGGCTGCGGTCGTCGTCGGCACGATTGACGAACAAGGGATGGCGATTGACGCGAAACGAAAGCTGGACATCGCCCTTCGTTCATACGATTTGCTTGTCAACAAATACGGTATTTCACCGCACGACATTATTTTCGATCCGCTCGTTTTTCCGATCGGTACAGGAGACGAACAATATATTGGCGCAGCAAAAGAGACGATCGAAGGCATTCGTCTCATTAAACAACATTTGCCAAACTGTTTAACGATACTTGGCATTAGTAACGTGTCCTTCGGTTTGCCACCTGTCGGACGTGAAGTGTTAAACTCCGTCTTTTTATACTACTGCACACAAGCCGGGCTCGATTATGCAATCGTCAATACGGAAAAATTAGAGCGGTTCGCTTCCATTCCAGAAGAAGAAGTACGTTTAGCCGAGGCATTGTTATTCGACACAACCGATGAGACGTTAAACGCGTTTATTCAATTTTATCGCGATAAAACGAAACAGCCGAAACAAGCAAACGTCCATATGACGTTAGAAGAACGGCTCGCCACATATATCATTGAAGGAACGAAAGACGGACTGATCGAAGATTTGACGCTCGCTTTACAAACGTACAGTCCGCTTGACATTATTAACGGCCCGCTCATGAGCGGAATGGATGAAGTCGGTCGCTTGTTTAATGATAACCAACTCATCGTTGCCGAAGTGCTGCAAAGCGCAGAGGTGATGAAAGCCGCTGTCGCCTTTTTAGAGCCGTATATGGAGAAAAATGAAACGAGCGTGAAAGGAACGGTGCTGCTTGCGACCGTCAAAGGCGATGTGCACGACATCGGCAAAAACTTAGTCGACATCATTTTAAGTAACAACGGGTTTCGCGTCGTTGACTTAGGCATTAAAGTCACGCCACAACAGCTCATCGAAGCGGTACGTCACGAACAACCCGATATGATCGGCTTATCTGGGCTGCTTGTCAAATCGGCCCAACAAATGGTGCTAACGGCGCAAGACTTAAAACAAGCAGGCATTTCCCTACCGATTTTAGTTGGTGGCGCAGCTTTATCGCGCAAGTTTACGGATACGAAAATCGCCCCGGAATATGACGGCATCGTTTTATACGCGAAAGACGCGATGGAAGGGTTGACGCTTGCTAATCGCATCGTCCAACAAGACATCGCCTATGAAAAAAAAGAAAAAATCGAACGTGTAACAAAACGACAAAGCGCTGTTGCCGTCATGACAAAATCGAACGTGAAACCGGCGCTCGTTTATGTTCCGACCGATACAGAGCGACACATATTGCAACACATTCCGCTTTCCCATATTGAACCGTACGTCAATTGGCAAATGCTTCTCGGTCACCATCTCGGTTTAAAAGGAAACGTAAAAAAGCTGCTGGCGGAAGGAAATGAAAAAGCGACGATGTTAAAAGAGCTGATCGACGAACTGCTCGCCGAAGCAAAACAAACAACGTCACTTGCACTAAAAGCGGTATATCAATTTTTCCCAGCAAAAAGCGACGGCAATACGGTCATCATTTACGACCCACGCGATCAACAAACAGTCATCGAGACATTTACGTTTCCAAGACAAACGAAAGCACCGTATTTATGTTTAGCCGACTATCTTTCTAGTGAACAAATGGACTACGTCGGACTATTTGCCGTCACCGCTGGCCGAGGCGTGCGCGATTTGGCACAACGTTTCAAAGAAGAAGGGCAGTTTTTAAAAAGCCATGCGATTCAAGCGTTAGCGCTTGAATTAGCGGAAGGATTAGCAGAGCGCGTTCATCAAATTATGCGCGACCGTTGGGGCTTTCCTGATTCGCCTGATTTTACAATGGAAGAACGGTTTGCTGCCAAATACCAAGGACAACGTTTTTCTTTCGGCTACCCAGCTTGTCCAAATCTCGAAGACCAAGAAAAGCTGTTCCGCCTTTTACGTCCAGAAGAAATTGGCATTCATTTAACCGAAGGCTATATGATGGAACCAGAAGCATCCGTTTCAGCAATCGTCTTCGCCCACCCCGAAGCAAAATACTTCAATGTGTTGTGAAAAAGCTGATCGCAATCAGCTTTTTCACAACATCCATTCTTTATAAATCAATCCCTTTCATCGCATGAACTCCTTCACGGTAATAATGTTTCACCTCTTTCATTTCCGTCACTAAATCGGCCATTTGAATGATTTCCTCTTTTGCGCCTCTTCCTGTTACGACAACGTGCGTATGGTTAGGCTTGTTCGTTAACGTATGGACAACGTCTTGAAGCGGGAGAACATCATCGATCGGAAACGACGTAATGGCTAACGCGACGTTTAATTCATCTAAAATGACGATGTCGTACTCACCTGACAGCACACGTTCTTTCGCCAGCGCCCACCCTTTTTTTAACGCTTCGCGATGCTCGGTCGGTGTTTTCGTCCATGTAAATCCTACACCTGTTTGATGCACATCAATGCCGAGCTGCTGTAACATCTTCGCCTCACCATATGGACGGTGGGGCGACTTAATGAATTGAATGACGACCACTTTTTTTCCATGTCCTGCCGCGCGGACGGCAAGCCCGACAGCGGCAGTCGTTTTTCCTTTTCCATCTCCTGTATAAACTATGACCACGTTTCTTCCACCCACTTTAATTGATCATGCAGCTTCACAACATCCCCGACGACAATAATGGCAGGAGAAGAAAGTTTTTTCTCTTGTACGATGTCAACAATCGTTTGTAACGTGCCAACGGCCGTCCGCTGCTTATTTGTCGTTGCCCATTCAATCACTGCGACAGATGTATGTCCATCTTTGCCATGACGTTGCAGCTGTTCACAAATGTAAACGATATTTCCCATCCCCATATAAAATACGATTGTATCCGTCGCACGGCTGAGCGCATCCCAGCGAATACGATCGCGTTCCCCGCTTTGATGTCCCGCAATAAACGTCACTCCGCCCGCATAGTTGCGATGCGTCACCGGAATGCCCGCATATGCTGGCGCTGCCACGCCAGCTGTCACGCCAGGGACGATTTCATACGGAATGCTGTGCGCGCGCAAATGTTCCGCTTCTTCGCCGCCGCGACCGAACATAAACGGATCGCCGCCTTTTAACCGCACGACCGTTTTTCCTTTCGTCGCATATTCCACAAGCCACTCGTGAATTTGTTGTTGAATGTTTCCGTGCTTTTTCGGCTCTTTGCCGCAATACAAAAACTCTGTTCCTTCTTTCGCATAAGTTAACAACTGCGTACTGACGAGCCGATCGTAAATAATAACGTCCGCCTTTTCGATACACTCTCGTCCATATACAGTAATAAGCTTCGGATCACCAGGACCTGCGCCGACAATATATACTTTTCCTTTATTCATGATGATCGCCCCCAGTTGATACGTTCGCAGATGAAAATGTCGCCATATGAAGCATTGCCATCGCCATATTGACAATCGGAAATGCGACCGCTGCTCCGCTTCCTTCGCCAAGGCGCATATGTAAACGAACGAGCGGCTCTTTGTTTAACAACTGAAGGGCGATGCGATGCCCTGGCTCCATAGACTCATGACCAGCAATCATATAATGAACGACGCGTTCATCAAACCGTGTCGCAACAAGTGCGGCAACGGTACAAATAAAACCGTCAAGCAAAATCGGAATGCGCCGCTCTGCCGCCGCAAGCATCGCCCCTGCCATCGCCGCGATTTCAAGTCCGCCGATTTTTATCAATAAATCGATCGGGTCTGATGCGTTCGGCTGATGAAGCATAAGTGCTCGTTCAATGACTGCCCGTTTATGTTTCACCGCCTCATTATGAATGCCTGTTCCTTTCCCGACAAGCTCTGCAACGCTACGACCGCTCATTGCCGCTAACAACGCACTTGCAGTTGTCGTATTTCCGATCCCCATTTCCCCAACGATTAAACAACGAATACCGCTGTCAATTATTCGGTTTGCTTGCCGATATCCGACTTGCACTGCTCGCTCTGCATCTTCTTTCGTCATCGCTCGTTCGTGCGCAAAATTGTTCGTTCCGTACGCCACTTTTTCGTTGATGACGTTTTCTTCATGCATATCAACCGCCACGCCAACATCAACAACCGCAAACGTGGCGCCAATTTGTTGGCTAAATACGTTAATCGCTGCGCCACCACGTGCAAAATTTAGCACCATTTGCGCCGTTACTTCTTGCGGATACGCGGACACCCCTTCTTTCGCGATGCCGTGATCGGCCGCAAATACGAGCACGCCCGGCGGTGTCACGCGCGGAAAGCGTTCCCCTGTCATTTTCGCAACCTCGATCGCTAGCTCCTCAAGCCGTCCAAGACTGCCGCGCGGTTTTGTCAATTGATTAATATAGTCGCGTACTTCTTTCCCAATTTGTTCATAAAGCATGATCATCTCCGTTACAGAAAACTTACAAAACTTTATAAAGCATCTACAATTCTTTACAAAGTTTTTGTTTCCTTCCTTGTTCATCGCGCCCGATTTCGCAAAAAGCTACTCTCGTTTTCCTGGCGCTCCGAAGGCTTTACTTCCCCACTAACGTATGGGTACATGGTCATGTCACATCATGGATTCGGCATATTGTTTCAAGTTGATGCTTGCATTCAAATCGCGATCGATTTCTATCCCGCACGCTTCGCAACGGTACGTCCGTTCCGATAAAGAAAGGTGGTCTTTCACATGACCGCAACGGCTACACTTTTTGCTTGACGGATAAAACCGATCTACGACGATCAACTCGATACCGTGCCATGCACATTTATACGTCATTTGCCGCTTGAACGCGTGGAATGTTTGTTGTTGAATCGCTTTCGATAGCTTCCGATTTTTTAACATGCCACTTGTGTTCAAGTCTTCCATCACGACATACGCTGGCTTGGCTTTCACCAACGTCGCTGTGATGTGGTGAGTATGGTTAAGCTGCATATTTTTCAGCCTTCGGCGTTTTTTCAAAACAAGGAATTCAATTTTCTTGATGTTTTCCGTTTTTCTGTAACGGAATTCACCTCCTTCCGTTTTCGTTTTATTCATTTCGTACTTTCGTGATATTCGTCTTTGCATGCGCTTCATTGACTTTTCCAGCTTTTTTACTTTCGGTGTTTGATTGATGTTTGGAAACGTCATGCCATTGCTGACGGTAGCGAACGACTTTACCCCTAAATCAATGCCGATGCCTTCGCTGTACGTGTCGTGTTTTACTTCCGCTTCCTCTACACCGACCGTTAAAAACCAATGTAGTCCGTCAAACACGATTCGTGGATTGACGTATGTTACATGTTTTCCGTGCGGAATACGTCCTCGCTCCACCAAACGAATCCAATTGAGCTTCTGTCTATTTTTCTTTTTGGAAGGCGTCAGTTTTTCTAGTTTCACATGCGTGTCGGTGATTTTGATTTTGGATGTATCTTGATAAAAACTTGGGCGAGTTCGCTTTTTTGTTTTAAATTTTGGACACTTCGCCCGTCCTTCAAAAAAGTTTTTGTACGCTTGACACGCATCTTTGATCGCTTGTTTTGTAATGTTGTTGGAATATTGATTGAGCCAACTGTACTCTTTCGTTTGTTTGAGCTGCGTTAATCTTTTTCTTAATTCACCATCATTTAAAAATTTACCGCCTTGTTTATGATTTTCTTGTTGTTGTGCCAATGCAAAATTGTACGCCCATCTGGCAACACCCGCACACTCAAATAATTTTGTTTTTTGTTTGTTATTCGGAAGTAGCATAACCTTATATGTTTTAATCACTTCCGGTCAGCTCCTTCATCATTTTCTTGGCTTTATTGGCTCTTTTGTCTTGTAATTTTTTATAAATTTTATATAGATTTTTATAGATTTTTATAGATTTTAACAAAAATATTTTAACAGTTACTAACCCCCTTGAAATGCAATCATTTTTTGTTCAATCGCTTTTACATCGACATATGTTTCAATGCAATCTGCCAGCTCATCGAATGCTTGCTCACGTAATTGCCGATAAAGCGGTCGCTCCGCTAATGGTGGAAGCTGTTTTTTGCGTCGTATATCGTTTAACAAGTCATGACGAAACGCATCGTTATGAAATAGGTCGTGCATATACGTTCCGATAACGCGCTCATCTTTCGTTTTACACCCATCTGTTTTCCCTTTAAGCAAAATAAGTGGCTCACCGCGTTTCACGATCGAACGTCCCATATGAATTTCATATCCTTTTACATGAAACGTTTTGTTTTTATAGGTTAATCTTCCTTCGCATAACACCGTCGTTTTTTCACATGCAAGCGTCGTTTCCACCGGCAGCAAACTTAATCCATCTATGCCATTAAGCAATGTTTCGACATGAAACGGATCTTTAATACGTTCACCGAGCATTTGATAGCCGCCGCAAATGCCGATCATTGTCACATCTGTTCGCTCATACAAACGCTGGATCGCAGGAAACAGTCCCGTTTCTTTTAAAAAGCGAACGTCTTCAATCGTATTTTTACTCCCTGGCAAAATGAGCATATCTGGCTCGCCTAATACCGAAGCATCCGTCACAAACCGCACCGAACAATCAGGTTCTGCAAACAACGGATCGATATCTGTAAAGTTCGAAATGCGCGGATATTGAATGACCGCAATATCAATCGCTTTCGTATCGTCTTTTTTTGTCGCATAGCGAGAAAGCGTCACCGAATCTTCAGCATCGATTCGCATAGGCACATATGGCACAACGCCGAGCACCGGCACGCCTGTATATTGTTCGAGCCAATGCAGTCCAGGCTGAAGAAGCGAACGGTCGCCACGAAATTTATTAATAATGACTCCAATGATACGCTTGCGGTCTTGTTCCTCTAACAGTTGCAACGTACCGACTAAACTCGCAAACACCCCACCGCGCTCAATATCGCCAACAAGCACGACAGGCGCATTCGCCATACGCGCCACGCGCATATTCACGAGTTCGCGATCGTTTAAATTCACTTCTGCTGGACTTCCCGCCCCTTCAATGACAAGGCGATCATATTGTTTCATTAATATGTCAAGCGACCTTCGAATAAGCTCGAGGCCAATATGAAAAAACTCGTTGCGATAAGCGGTCGCTTTCATATTTGCATACGGTTTTCCGTGCACGACAATTTGCGCTTCTTGATCGCGGCTCGGCTTAATTAAAATCGGATTCATATGCGTCGTTGCCAACACGCCTGCCGCTTCCGCTTGTACCCCTTGCGCGCGCCCAATTTCTTTTCCATCGACCGTCACATATGAATTAAGCGACATATTTTGTGATTTAAACGGCGCCGTCTTCCAGCCGTTTCGCGCAAAGATACGGCAAAAAGCGGTCGCAATGACACTTTTTCCAGCATCCGAATGCGTTCCTTGAAACATAATCGGAAGCGCCTTACGCATCGCGCTTCACCTCGCTACACGTTTTCAGCCATCGTTCAACGAGCAACGGGTTTGACGGAAAATAAAAATGAACGTAACCAGCGACAAGACGTTTGTCCATATAGCCATCTTTTTTACACCCGCGCAACCCTTTTGCTTCATACGCAAACTTTCCTTCCGTGCGCGGAATAAACGTTGAATAATGAAATTCGTGCCCTTTTGCTAAATCTCGTTCGAACAAAAAGTTTCCTTCTGCTCCCGTCACTTCACGATAGCCGAGCGCCGCAAGCGTTCGTTGCATGCGCACATGCCCAGGAATGACGCCGACCATCTCATAATATTGCCCAGCTGTCGTCACGATCCCTTCCGTTAAATACATAAATCCGCCGCATTCGGCAAGCGTTGGCAAACCACTTTCAATCACTTCGGCAATCGACTGTTTTACTTCTTCATGACGCGCCAGTTCCGCGGCAAATTCCTCTGGAAATCCCCCTCCAATGTACAAGCCGTCAACGTCATCTGGCACACGTTCACCGGCAAGCGGTGAAAAATAAACGAGCGTCGCTCCATACGCCTGAAGCATCTCCAAATTTTCTTCGTAGTAAAAATGAAACGCGGCATCTTTCGCGATGGCAATACGCACGTCGTACGTTTGCTTCGGTTTAAAAAATGGCACGCTTGGTAGATCATTCGCCTCTGCTAATTCCCATATTGCATCCAAATCAACCGTTTTAGACATTCGCTTCCCAAGCTTATCAAAAAACGGCTGAAGTTCCCCTCGTTCCACAGACGGAACAAGACCTAAATGGCGCTCTGGAATCGCTAAATCGCTCTCTTTTTGCAAATAGCCAACAACAGGAATATGACATTGTTGTTCAATCGCTTTTTTCACAAGTCGAAAATGTCCTTCGCTTCCGACCCGATTCGCAATGACGCCAACGATACGAACACGCTCATGAAACAATTGAAACCCGCGTACAATGGCTGCGGCGCTGCGCGCCATCCCTGAACAATCAACAACTAATAATACAGGGCTTTCGGTAATCATACTAATTTCCGCGGTCGATCCTTCGTTTGTCGTCGCCCGTTTTCCGTCAAATAACCCCATTACTCCTTCAATAATGGAAAGGTTCGCTCCTTCGCTCCCTCTCCGGCATACGTAACGCACAACGTCTTTATTTCCCATCCAACTATCTAAATTGCGTGAACGTCTTCCCGTCACCGCTGTATGGTACGTCGGGTCAATATAATCTGGTCCGCATTTAAATCCTTGAACAACATACCCTTTTTGTTTAAATGCGCTCATTAAACCGAGCGTCACCGTCGTTTTGCCGACGCCGCTTCCCGTCCCTGCCACGACAATTCTTCTCACCGCTCTCCCTCCCATAGCGCAATCGAAATCGTCACGTTGCCACTTTTTTTCTTCGTTAAAACAAGTTGCTTTTGTCCGCTATATCGCTTCGCAGCAGGTTCGCTGACGCCGTACGCGCCTACGTAACGAAACACCGTTTCAGACGGCTCGTCGATCGGGACGGCGTTTAACTGTTCCGCCGTATAAAAAATAAGTGGCCACTTATATTTGTTTGCGACAGCTAATAAACCTTCTTCATCTTTTTTTACATCAATCGTGCATAATGCTTTTACACTTTTGATGGAGAAGCGAAGCTGTTGCAACGTATCGCAAATGACGTTCTCTATTTCTTCCGCACTCGTTCCGCGATTGCATCCGATGCCGATGACGATCACTTTCGGACGATACAATACCCCATTTTGTAAAATGGCTTCTTCCTCTTTTTCAAGCAATCGATGCGTCACAACGAGCGCCGCATCGGGCTTCGCTTCAAGCGCTTCAGCAGTCGAACGATATGTGCGAATGTTCGCTGGAAGCGGCGTGTCATACGTCCACCAATGCCGTTCACCCGATTCTTGTACAATCGCAACGTGTTGCTCATTGACGACGGCAGCGCTGACAGGCGTCAAATTTTCTTCATTTTCCCATTCCCAGCCGAACGAGCGACCGAATAAATCAACAGCAATCGTTTGTTGGACATCAGACGCTGTCGTAATGATCGGTCGGGCATGAAGCAATTTCGCCACTTGACGTGTCAGTTCATTTGCCCCACCTAAATGACCAGATAGCACACTAATGACATGTTCCGCTTTATCGTCAATGACGACAACGGCAGGATCTGTTTTTTTATCTTTTAACAGCGGGGCAATCATGCGCACGACGGCACCGAGCGAAATAATAAAAATGAGTCCGCGGTACGTCCCAAACAATTCTGACAAAAGAAAACGAACATTTCCTGAAAATAAATAAATACCTTTTTGCTCTTCATCGCCTTTCGCAAATTTATCAGTATAATAGACGTGCGCATCGGGAAGTTTTTCATATAATTTTCTTGCGATTTCTACCCCATGTTTCGTAATCGCTACAACGGCATACATAACTACTTCTCTCCTTTGCGATAGCCGTGTGTAAATGTTTCATCATACAATTTGGAACGATACGACTCATCAAGTTTATTAGAAAGCGCCCAGCCTGCTAAAATGAGGGCATGTTGTCGAATGCCGTGGCGCTGCATATCTTCATGAAGCGTACCGACAGTCGAGCGCACCACTTTTTCGTCTGGCCACGTCGCTTTATATACAACGACGACAGGAGTATGTTCGCTCCATCCGGCTTCAAGGAGTGATGCTGTCACTTTTTTTGTTAACGTTGCACTTAAAAAAAGAGCGATCGTACAACGATGTTCAGCAAGCAACGTGAGCTTCTCCTTTTCCGGAACCGGTGTTCTTCCTTCCGCACGCGTTAAAATAACCGTTTGCGTTAAATTCGGTACGGTCAACTCCACTTGCGCAGCAGCAGCGGCAGCAAATACAGAACTAACCCCCGGAACAATTTCGACATCAATTCCTTCTTTTTTCAAAAGTACGATTTGTTCTATCGTTGCTCCATAAATCGATGGATCGCCTGTATGAAGACGAACGACCATCTTTCCGTTTCTCACTTCTTCACGCATAAGTGAGACAATTTGCTTTAAATGCATGCCCGATGTACAAAAAATGCGCGCATCTTTTTTTGCATATGTAAGCAGTTCGTCATTGACAAGCGAATCCGTATAAAAAATAGCATCCGCTCGCTGCAACAACGTCATTCCTTTTACTGTAATGAGTTCAGGCGAACCTGGACCAGCCCCAACAATGTATACTTTCACGTTCTCACCACCATTAACGTCAAATAAGGCAACGACACGTTTTCCAATTGCTCAACGTCCCATATGACTTCTTCACGGGACGTCACTTTTGTCACGACTGCCGCTTGCTTCGTCAAATTCATCTCTTTTAAAAGCGCAAGAAGGAGCGGCATCACTTTCGCCACTTTTAAAAACACGACGCAATCGTGATCTTGTAGCGCTTTTTTCATCGCATCATAATCATCGCGTGCGGGAACGATGGCGATCGTTTCGTCGCCGTCCGCTAGCGGCAACTGCAGGCGTGCTGCTGCTCCGTTCATCGACGAAATGCCTGGAACGACTTCAATTGGCACGCTCGGATGATACGTTTGCATCGTGCGCATAAAATGAATAAACGTGCTATATAAAAGCGGATCGCCTTCCGTCACAAACGCAACATGTTTCCCTTCACGTAAATACCCCCATACCGTTTCAACCGTCTCACGCCATTTTTCGCGCAACACATTTTCGTCTTTCGTCATCGGAAAAACTAGACCAAGCATTTGTTTTTCTTTTTCGGAAAAATACGCTTCGACAATTTGTTGGGCGTAACTTTTACTTCCGTTCGTTTTTTTCGGATAGGCAATCACATGCGCTTCTTTTAAACGACGAAACGCTTTGACTGTCAATAGTTCTGGATCGCCTGGGCCGACGCCAATGCCATATAACATACCGATCATTCGGTCTCCCCCTTCCGTGCTGAAATAATATATATCGGATTTAATGAATCAAAACGTGTTAATTGTAAAATCGGCTTACTGCGCGAAAACTGAGCGAGCAAAATATCGACATCGTAACCGTGATGACGCAATGCATCTATTGCTTCATATAGCGTTTCAATTGTGACTGCATTGATGACGATGCGTCCATCCTTTTTTAATCGCGCGCAACACACGTCGATGATGTCGCGCAAACGC
Organism: Anoxybacillus sp. TBDG-1; assembly: GCF_054815885.1. Lineage (NCBI taxonomy): Bacteria > Bacillati > Bacillota > Bacilli > Caryophanales > Anoxybacillaceae > Anoxybacillus > Anoxybacillus sp. TBDG-1. The sequence goes on along the minus strand of NZ_JBTZSY010000011.1, from coordinate 38,387 downwards.
CCGGACGTTCCACCAATAAAAATCGCATTCGGGTCAGGAAATTGCGCTAATCCTTCAGGAGCTCGACCGTGCACAAGCGTAAAGTCTGCGCGGAATTTTTTCATATTTTTCTGACATATTTCAATATCTAAAGCGTTTTTTTCCATCGCAAATACCGCCCCTTCCCGAGCGATTTTCGCCGCTTCAATAGCGACTGATCCTGTGCACGTACCAATATCCCATACGACGCTTTTTTCATGAAGGCGAAGTGCTTGCAAGCTTAATACGCGCACTTCTTTTTTCGTAATGAGCCCTTTTTCCGGTTTTCGTTGCAAAAACTCCTCATCGTCAATCCCAAACGTCCAGCTCGGTCCTCTATTTACACGTCGTAAAACGACAATATTTAACGGGGAAAATGACGCCTCTTTCATCTCTTTTAACGTCAACAAGCGACAACGCTCGTTTTCACCACCAAGATTTTCGCCAACAAACGCCTCATATTCCGTCATCCCGTATGATAGTAAATACGAGGCAATTGCAGGCGGATCGTTCGTCTCATCTGTTAAAATCGCTACTTTTTCTTTTCCGTCAATTCGCTGTGCCAATCCTTTTATCGTACGTCCGTGCAAACTAACAACGTACGCATCATGCCAACTTTCCCCTATTTTCGCAAACGCCCATTGAAGCGAACTAACGGATGGATACACAGCGATCGGCACTTTTTTCGCTAAATAACTACCGATACCGTAAAACAATGGGTCACCTGATGCTAAAACGACTGTTCTTTTCGGCTCATTCGTCAATATGGAAACGAGCGATGATACATTGTTGCGAATGACAATTTTCTCTCCAGTATAATCAGGAAAAAATGATAGTTGCCGTTCTCCGCCAATAAGCCGCTCGCTTTCATCAATCCATTGTTTATATAATGAAGGAAGCGACGCTTTTCCATCAGCTCCGATACCGATTAATTTCATTTGTTCCACCGCTTCGCACCGCCTTTCCTAGCCATTGTCCTGTTAACGTATACATCGTCGTTTCCACCGTCATTCCTCCGCCCACCTCACGTAACGCATGTTGGCAACAATAGTCACATAACAAATGAAAAAACGACATATATCCTGCTTCATACATCATATCGCCAACTTGCGACGCTGTATTCGCTTGTTGAACGGCTTCGATCATATGTCGTGGAGCACCGCATTGCTCCGCGATGTGAGCTAAAAAATGAAAATCGACAGGGGCGCTTTTCGAGTGCACCATCATCACTCCTTGGGCAACTTTTGAAAACTTCCCCATCATCCCAACGAGCGATACCGTTTTCATACCGAGACGTTTACATTGTTTCAGCGTAAAACCGACGAAATCCCCCATCTCAATGAACGCTTCTTCTGGAAGATGGCTATATTGCATCATCGCATATTTTTCACTTCGTCCTCCTGTCGTGATGACGACGTGGTCACATCCGCAAGCGACGGCAACTTCAAGCGCACGCACAATACTTGCTCGATAAGCAGATGTCGAAAACGGGACGACGATTCCGCGCGTTCCTAAAATCGAAATGCCCCCAACAATACCGAGACGACCATTTAACGTTTTTTTCGCGATTTCTTCTCCGTTTGGCACAGAAATAACAATGCGTACGCCACCTTTCACACCGTATTCCGTAAGCAAATCGCGAGCGACGCCCGTTATCATTTGTCGCGGTACTGGATTAATTGCCGCTTCACCAACGGGAACGGGAAGCCCGGGCTTTGTTACCCTTCCGACTCCTTCTCCTCCATCAATATGAATACCTTCATCCGTCCAGCTCACTGTTGCGACAATGGAAGCACCGTGCGTCACATCCGGATCGTCGCCACCGTCTTTCACGACAATTGCGCTTGCTATATGTTCGTTCAACTCACAAGAAACGATTGGAAACGTAACCCCTCGTCCGATAGGCAACATAATTGTCGCTTCTGTTTGTTTTATGCCGGTAATAAGCGCCAACAATGCCGCTTTTGTGGCAGCCGTTGCACATGCACCGGTCGTATACCCTTCACGTAATTTTCCCTTTTCCATACTTATTCTCGCTCCGCTAAAATAGACAAAGCATTTAACGCAGCGACCGTCACCGTGCTCCCTCCTTTTCTCCCGATGTTCGTAATAAATGGAATATCTAGTTTCGCTAATTCTTCTTTCGATTCTGCCGCTGAGACAAAGCCGACAGGGAGACCGATAATTAACCCCGGACGAGCCTCTCCTTCTTTCACTAATCGAATTAATTCAAGCAAAGCCGTTGGGGCATTTCCAATCGCAAAAATACCCCCATCCGCTTCTTTCACCGCTTTGCGCATCGCAACAATCGCACGCGTTGTATTTAACCGCTTCGCTTCTTTCATCACATCTTCATCAGAAATATACACGTGGACGCTCCCACCGTATGTTTCAATGCGTGCTTTATTTATACCTACTTGCACCATTTGCACATCCGCTACTACCTTTTTCCCCGCACGAATCGCAGCAACACCTGCTTCAATCGCGCGCGGGTGAAATAAAAGACTTTTTCCTAATTCAAAATCCGCACTCGCATGAATGACACGCCGAACGATGGCGTATTGCTGTTCGGTAAATGCGTGCTCTCCTATTTCATCATCAATGATTTGGAAACTTTTTTGTTCAATTTGCTCCGGCTGAACAGTAATCGGACGAAACATTTACTTTTTCTCCCCCTTTTTTTATCTCTCGCCCTAATGCGTAAATGACATCGGAAAACTCATGATACATGTTTGGATAAGCAAGTTTTGGGCGACGAATCACGACGGTTTCAATGCCAAGCTCTTGCGCGGCAGCTGTTTTTTCATCGACAAAGCCAACTTGTCCGCTTTCTTTCGTTACAAGAAGCGTCACGCCAAAATGTTTCATGAAAGCCATATCTAGTTGTTTCGTAAACGGTCCTTGCATCGCAATAATATTTTCTTGTGGAAAGCATAATTGCTCGCACTTTTCCATATTGTCTTTCCGTGGCAACATGCGGGCAATAAGACGAACATCTGGAAGCGAGAGCAACTTTTCTGCAAAAATATGCAACGTTTTGCTTCCTGTCGTAAGCATGATGACCCCTCTTTTTTCCGCTGCGTACTCTGCTGCTGCTTCGTAGCTATCGACAAATGTAACGCGATCATACGTAATCATGCTTTCTTTTCGCTCATAACGGATATACGGAACGTTCGCTTCCTCTGCCGCTTGCATCGCTTGACGTGACGCTTCTTCTGCAAACGGATGGCTCGCATCAACGATCGCTTTCGCCTTATGTTGTTTTATGATCTCAACCATTTCACGCGCCGTTAAACGTCCAATATGGGCACGCAATCCGACATATGCCATTTGTTCTGCTGCGTGTTCGGTGACAACCGTAGCCAACACGTCATACCCAGCATCACGAATGGCTAACGCTAACTGTCTTGCATCGCTCGTTCCCGATAACATAATAATCATCCGTTTCACCTCAATGATCATGATGATGGTGGTGGTGATGTTCAGCCATATGAAGCCGATATTGGCACGTATCACAATTCATATGAACCGAATCGCTAAGTGCTTCTTGTAACCGATCAAGCACAATCGTTTGTAATTTCGGATGAAAACCAAAATAATGGGCAAGAACGAAAGAAATGTTCGGGTATGTGCTTTGAAACTCGGAAACTCGCCTTTCTAACCGCTTAATAAGCACACCTGTAAATAAAAAGTATGGCAAAATAACGATTTTTTTTGCACCGAGTTTGACACATCGCACGACCGCTTCATCTAATGACGGATGAGTGACACCCATAAAAGCTGGCTCAATGGTGACCTGTTTATTTCTCTCCCAAAATAAGCGAGCAATTTTATACAAATCGCTATTTGCATCTGGATCGCTTCCCCCACGTCCAAGCAAAATGATCGCTGTTTGCTCATCGATGACAACTCCTGCTTCTTGCAGGCGGTCGTTTAAAATCGTAAACGTATCGTTATGAATGCCAAGTGGCCGCCCATACGTAAACGAAACGTGCGGATAGCGCTCTTTCGCTTCGTCAATCGCCGCTGGAATATGCAGTTTGGAATGTCCAGCTGGAAGCAAAATAATCGGAATAACAATCACGTCCGTTGCCCCTCGTTGTACGCAATGTACGATGCCATCCGTAACAGATGGAACGCCAAATTCTAAAAAACATGTATGCACATAAAACGTTTTGTCGATTTGCGGACGAAGCGTTTGAACAAACCGGCGCACTTGTTCGTTTCCTTCTTCATCTCGACTTCCATGCCCAACGAATAAAATCGCTTTCATTTTCTTCACTCTCCACATGCCGCAGGCTCTACTTTTATCGTTTGTCCATAAACAAAGCCACCGGCTTCTTTTTTTCGCTCAAAAAACTTATGAAATCGCTCGTTTGCATATCCTTCTTCTTTATATTGCGCAATGATGCGAGCGATCGTTTCGACAAGATCATCTGGACGAATGCCTTCGGCGACAAGTTGTCCAGGATGTGCATTTCTTCCTACTGTTTTCCCACCTAAAAATAAATCAAACGCTCCTTTACGATAAACGATTCCGATATCTTCATGGACAGCCCCGTAACATGCCATGCCACACCCGTTAAATCCAAGGCGCAGCTCTTTTGGCAACTCTATGCCACCGAATCGTTCGTACAATTGTTCTGCATAAGGAATCGCATCTTTTTTTTCTCCATCGCAAAAGTCGCACGCTTTTATGACACATACATTTCCCATTGGAGCAATAGTGAAACCAGCCTCCACCAATGCTTCGATGACTTCAGTTGGTCGCTCTGTCTCCATCGTTACTTTTAAATAATGATCTCGTGTGTACGTAATCGTCCCTTGCTCGCCAACGATGCGGGCGAGATCCATCATTTGCTTCGGCGTAAATGTTTTATTTGCCACTCCCGAACTAACTGCTACTTCTAACCGTCCCATTGTTTGCTTCTTAGGAGCAGTCACTTTTTCATACGCTTCTTCCGCTAGTGAGCGCACGTTCGTTAACGCCCATGGTTCTGCTTCTGGTCGCAATCGCTCGTGCGGTTTTAACGGCTGGACAGCGCTTGATAGCTTATATTTCCGCTCATAGCCTCGAGGGGTAATCATTAGGCCGTCATGAATGAATGTAGAAGAATTTCCAATGATGACCGTCGTTAACATGCCGATGTCGTGCGCTAACATGTCTCCTAAATTTGTTAACACAATATGTTGTCGCTCGCGGTACGCACTTTTGACGAGACCAACAGGTGTATGTGGTGAACGATATGTTAATAAAATGCGCTGGGCCTCGACAATTTGTTGCGTGCGACGGCCGCTTTTCGGGTTATATAGGGCAATAACAAAATCGGCTGCTGCAGCTGCTTCCATTCTTTTTGCAATTACGTTCCATGGCGTTAAATGGTCGCTTAAACTAATCGTACATGCATCGTGCATAATCGGCGCCCCTAACAAAGCGGCGCACGAATGAATGGCTGAAATGCCAGGAATAATCTCCACTTCGATGCCTGTTTCCCTTTTCCATCCCTTTTCAATTAACACTTCGTAAACAAGCCCAGCCATTCCATACAGTCCTGCGTCTCCACTTGAGATGACAGCCACTTTTTTACCACGTTCCGCCTGTTTCATCGCCTCTTGAGCGCGACTTACTTCTTCCGTCATTCCTGTGCTAATGATTTCTTTTCCATCAATGAGATCGATGATTAAATCGACATACGTTTTATAGCCGACAATGACATCGCTTTCTTCAATCGCTTCGCGAGCTCGCTTTGTCATATGATCGACACTTCCCGGACCAAAGCCGACGACAAACAATTTTCCAGCCATTGCTTTCACCCCTTTTTCCATCGTTCGATCCATTCAAACAATTGTTGTTCCGTACACGTCTTGTTTTCCTTCAACCATATGCGTAAAAGAAGAGGGAGTGGCAAACCGAGCTTATGAAATATATTCGCTTGCGAAAATATAAACGCTGGTGTACCACATAAAACGATGCGACCATCATGCATAACAAACACTTCATCCGCCCATTGCCAAACAAAATCAAGATCGTGCGTGATGACAACGAGCGTCGTTCCCGCTTTATGCAGTTCATTTAGCTTCATGACTAAGCGCTCGCTCTGTGAAATATCTAAATAAGCAGACGGTTCATCGACAATAAGCAAATGAGGTTTTGGTGCCATTGCTATCGCAAGTGACAGCCATTTTTTTTGCCCGAGGCTTAAATGATGAATCGGTATATCGCGCCATTGATGGAGTGAAAACTGTTCGATAACATGTTCCATTTGCTCACGATTCGCTTGTAAACTAAGTGCCAATTCCTCGTCGATCGTCGGTGCTAAAAATTGATGTTCCGGGTTTTGAAAAACGACACCAACATGTTTTCGTAAACAATCTCTATTTACTTTCCTTTCTTCCCAATACACGTCCCCTTTCGTCGGGCGGTAAATACCGTTCGCATGAAGCAACCACGTCGTTTTTCCACAACCGTTTTTTCCAATTAATGCATATTTTTTTCCTCGTTCAATCGTAAGTGATACTCCTTTTAACACGTATGCGCCGTTTCGATACGTATAATGAACATTATGAAACCGTAGCATATAAGCCCTCCAAAATAAATAGCACAACAATTCCAATAAACGCTTCGATGACATACCTTCTTGGCAACTGTTCATCTGCACACATTGGAACAGCAAAAGAAACGTTGCGCGCTTGTTGTGCAATCATCATCGCCTCATAATGATGCAATGTTTGACGTAACAACTGTGCAACAGCCAGTGAAGCAAAGCGCCAATCCCGCTCTCCACGTTTTATTTGCACCGTAACAAACAGCTCTTTTGCTGTTTTTTCTACTATAAAAATAAAACGATACGTCAACAACAGCAGCTCAATAAACACACTAGGGATGCGCCACTTGTTTAACGCATGCGCTAAGCGGAAAAATGGCGTTGTTGCCGCAAGAAAAAATAAAATAACTGAACTTGTAAACGTCCGTAAACAAATCGTACCGACATTAGAAATATTGTCACTCATCAAGCGAATATGTCCATCAAATGAAATGAGAAGAGGGACGCTGCTTCCAATGGCAATAAGCGTGATAAATGCACAGACACGTAAACAAACACTCGAAGGCAAACGCGCATAAACAATGAGCCAAATAAGCAACCATCCGACAATGAAAAAACGACCGACATTTGTCCCAAATAGTGCGAATATAAGTAAAATAAAGGAAAATATTAACTTGAATGTCGCATTCAGTTTAGACAAACGATTGCGATATGCCCATGCATCAAGCCAACTAACCATTCCGTTTTCTTCCCCTATACAAACCGATAATGTAGCCGATTACCCCAGCACCAAATGCAGCTTGTAAAGAAAACAGCAACGTTTCCACTTCTCCGCTTGGGGGCTCAAAAAATACATCAAACCATGGCTCATAATTTGGCGAAATTTGTCTGATCATCTCCTCCGCAAGCGTATCCGCTCCAGCAAACTCTGTATTTTTCACGATGAGTAGCGGCAACATGATTAACAGCGCGGCAACAAACAGCAATGTCCGATTGTTCATTCAAAAGACGCCCCTTTCTGTTGCAAAATATCCAGCTCTTGCTTCGTGTACGTATGTAAAAAATTCCATACGACGACGGTAAGCAACCCTTCTGTTACAGCAAGCGGCACTTGTGTCACCGCAAAAATCGAAGCAAATTTCAAAAATGCTCCCCATACACCGCTTGCTGCGTCTGGAAACGCGAGCGCAAGTTGAACGGATGTCATAATATACGTCGTTATATTCGCAATCATTGCGGCAAGAAAAACAGAAGCGCGCATCGATACACCAATTTTTTTACATCCAGTAAACAATACGTATGCAACAAATGGACCAACGACAGCCATCGAAAATGCATTCGCTCCAAGCGTTGTCAATCCACCATGCGCAAGCAAAAGGGCTTGAAACAATAATACTGCTGTACCGATGACCGTCATAACAAACGGTCCAAATAAAAGTGCGCCAAGACCTGTCCCTGTCGGATGCGAGCTACTTCCTGTGACAGACGGAATTTTTAACGCCGACAATACAAATGTGAACGCGGTAGCAAGTGCAAGAAATAACCTCACCTCTGGCTTTTGTTTCATGAGGCGCGTAATCGTGCGCAAACCGACAAAGAAAAACGGTAAAAATAGCAGCCACCAAACGAGCGCCCATTGCCAAGGTAAAAACCCTTCCATAATGTGCATCGCATATACAGAAGGCGAAAGTGCAAACAAAATATAGGCAGCAGCGCACACACTAACAATCCAAAACAACGGTTTCTTCACTTTTTCTTCCCCCTTGTCGCAACGCTATATTCAGGCATGACAAAGCCTTCGTCATATGTGTACGTCACATATTCATGCAACATTTCACCATCGCGCACATGTTTTCGTACGATGTCCCTTCCAACTTGTTCGTCAATCGTACGGTACCAAACACCTTCGGGATAAACGATAACGACGCACGCATCCTCACAGCGACCGTTACATCGTGTCCGTGTCGTATGAACGTGCGCATGTAGTTGCAACGTGTCAATTTCATCACGAATTGCTTGCGTCACCTCCTCTCCACCTTTTCGCATACAACTCCCCCCGTTACAAATCAACACATGATGTTTCGTTCCTTGTAAATCCCATGTCGCCATATATGTCACTCCTTTTTAAAAATAAAAAAGCACCTCTAGGTAGAGGTGCAGAAAAAACGAAATATTCAAACAATAAAGCTCCCGCAAGTGTTGTTTATTTTTCATCGTCCCCGCACGTCTACCTATATTCCCGTAGGCAGCCGACGTATCGCAAGCAGGCAGGTCTCCTGGCTTAGGTTCATCGTTTCGTTGCGCCTTCCCAAAAAATCAGTGGCATATTGCAACGAAACTCCCCATCACAGTGGCGGGTACCGCGACGGCTTTGCACCGTTCTTCCCTTTTAAGCATACGGACGTATGCACCGTACTTGCTCATCGTATCATTTTTTCAAAGAGCATGAATGTTAAGAATATAATACATCATTTTTTTCTTCTCGCCTAGCCTGTTTTATAAAAAAAGCACCTTCTTATTTAGAAGGCGCTTTGTAATAATCGCACGAAAATCGTTTCACAAGCGTATGTGGAATGATGATTCGTTTAATTGGCTCATTCGGGTTTTCGATTTGTTGAATTAAATTTCTTGCCGCTTCAAAGCCAAGTTGAAAAATGTTAATGTCTACCGATGTTAACGGCGGACGAGAAATTTCCGATAAAAGTACGTTGTTAAAGCTGACGATTGATACATCCCCCGGCACGCTTAATCCTATTTCAGCAAGCGTATTTAACACACCGAGCGCCATTAAATCGTCCGCCACGACGAGCGCCGTTGGCGGTTCGGCTAACGAGAGAAGCTCCTTCATCGCCTCTTGTCCGCCTTCTTTTAAAAATTCTTCATGTACGATGTAATCTTTTCTATATACAAGCCCTGCAGATTTCAACGCTTTTTCATAACCGCGCAAACGATCCATCGTCACAATGAGATTGACGTTTCCACCGACAAACGCGATGCGCTCATGACCAAGTTCAATTAAATATTCCGTTGCCTCGCGCGCCGCACGGACGTTATCGTTATCAACGTGCGTAATTTCCTCTGCTTTTTTATGCGGTTTTCCAATCACAACAAACGGCACATCTTCTTTTTGTAAATACGCCATAATTTTATCGTTCGTACGCGAATACAGCAAAATTACACCGTCGACGCGCTTTCCTTGCACCATATGCACAACGCCATCGTAAATTTCCGCTTCCGTCTCTCCAGTCGATAACTGTAAAGCGTATTGCCGATCATGCACCGCTTTACTAATGCCGCGAATGACTTCTGGGAAAAACGGGTTTTGAAACGCTTTATCTGCTGAACTCGGCATGACGAGCCCGATCACTTGCGTTGATTTATTTGCTAAACTGCGCGCGATGAAATTCGGATGATAGCCAAGCTCTTTCATCGCCTCGCGCACTTTTTTCTTCGTTTTTTCGCTAATCCGCGGGCTATCTGCGATGACACGCGAAACGGTCGATGGCGCCACGTTCGCTCGCTTCGCTACATCTTTAATCGTTACTGTCATAAAAATCCCCCATCTCTTACAACACAAACGTGTTTGTCGCTTCATCGATGACTCGTTGTTCCCCATTAACAACAATCGTTGTCGGCACGTCCCCAACGAACGCGACATGCAGTTGCCATGTTGGTTCGTACGTCCCATCTGTTTTTACGTCAAAATGGACGGTATGATCAAAAAACGTCGCTTGAATATGCATGCGGGCATATTCTCCTTTTTCATACGCAAACGTTGTGCCGTCATCATCATAAAGCGTGTATGTCGATATTCCTTCTCTCATTGTATACACGTGCAATGTAATTTGTTCATCGGAAATAGCGGTCGATGGCTTCACATCGGCGTGAGCGATCATCGCCCCTTCTCTTACATATATCGGCAAACAATCAAGCGGAGCTTCCACGATATACCGTCGACCACCTTCAAACACTTCTTTTGTCCAATAATCAACCCAACGTCCTTCTGGGAAATAAACGATGCGATGCGCTGTATATGGACGTATAATTGGTGCAATCATCACTTGATCGCCAACCATAAACTGATCGGATATGTTCCACGTTTCGCAATCGTTCGGATATTCCATCATAAGCGGACGCATCATCGGCACACCGGTTTGATATGCTTCAAAACATAACGTGTACAAATGTGGGAGCCATTCATAACGCAATTCAATATATCGTTTTACGATTTGTTCGTATGTTTCCCCAAACGCCCACGGTTCTTGCCGCGCAAAACCAATCGCACAATGATTGCGAAAATATGGGAAGAACGCACCGACTTGCGTCCACCGAACGAGCAGTTCTCCATTCGCATCATGCGCAAATCCACCGACATCTGCCCCGCAAAACGCCACCGCGGATAACCCTAAATTTAAGCACATCGGCACCGACAGCTCAAGGTGCTCCCAAAAGCTACGATTATCACCTGTCCATACAGCGGCGTAGCGATGAATACCGGCAAACCCTGCGCGCGTCAACACAAACGGACGTTTCCCTTTCAGCTGCTTTTTCAATGCGTGATACGTCGCTTCTGTCATCATCATCCCATATACGTTATGCACTTGGCGGTGCGTTTTCCAGCCATCATGAACAACTTGTTCATCGATCGTTTTCGTCTCGTTAAACACAGACGGCTCATTCATATCGTTCCAAATTCCTTCAATGCCGATGTCCGTATAAAACGTATGTTGTTCGCCCCACCATTTGCGCACTTTTTTCTTTAAAAAGTCTGGAAACACGCTCGTACCCGGCCAAACGTCCCCTTTGTATAGCGTTCCGTCAGCATATTTACAAAAATAATCTTTTTGCACTCCATCACGATACGTATCATACTCCGCATCGACTTTCACGCCCGGATCAACAATCGGAACGATATGAACCCCTTTTTCCTTTGCATAGTGAATAAGCGATTTCGGATGTGGAAACCGTTTTTGATCAAACGTAAAAACACGATATTCGTCCATATAATGAATGTCTAAATATATCGCATCAAGAGGAATATGTTTTGTGCGAAATGTATCAATTAATTCACGCACTTCTTGTTCCGTTTCATAACTATAGCGCGACTGATGATAACCGAGCGCCCACTTTGGCGGCAGCGGCATGCGGCCAACAAGATGCGTATATTGCGTCAACACATCTTTTGGATGCGAACCGGCAAACACGTAATAGTCGAGCGCACCACCTTCTGACGTGAACGTATAAAACGATTCATGCCGCAAGTCAAACGTCGTTTCATACGTATGGTCGAAAAAGACGCCGTGTGCATGTCCGTCTTTTAACACCATCATGTACGGATGCGACTGGTATAGCGGATCCGTTTCTAAATTGTGCGGAGCATACACATCTGTATTCCACATCGTCCATACTGCACCGCGCTTATTTAACACACCTGTTTTTTCTCCCAATCCATATACGACATCTGTCGGGGTGAGCGCATGTGTACACCGCATACGCCCTTTTGCTTGAAAGCATACGGGCTGTTCATCGCGCACAAGCAGCGTTCCTTTATTGTCGTATATCGCTAACCGAAACGGGCTTCGCTCGATGACAATCGTCAACTGTTTCGACTGCAACTCCCAGCCATCTTCTCCTTCACGAACGTGCACGTCTACTTTTTCTGGCGTTGCGATGACCGCTGGGCTAACGGAATCGTACTTCCCATCGAACGGATCGATCGTCACTCGAACGATATCGTCACGATAAAAATGTATTTTACCTAATGCTTGATCACATGTAAATGCAAATATTTGTTTTTTTCCTTCAATTTTTTGCACATCACCAACCGATTGCCACACATCTGTTTCATTCGTCCCATTCGTCGGCCGAATCGCAAAGCTCGTATCCTCTAGCATACATGCCGCCCCCTATCGTTATGATCGCTTCCGTTTTCGCGCTAAATATAAAAACAGTCCAAACGAAGCGTACACCGCCACAAGCGCCGCGATAAACGGAATGTTTAACCCTGTTTTTGGCGCAAGTACGTAAATTTCTGCGGTTTCACGATCTAAAATGATGTCATACTTTCCATCTTTGCTCCGCACTAAATCTCCTGCAAGCAACCCGCGCAATTCCTTTCCTTGTTCCAGTTCGTCATCGAGCGTCACTTTTTGCGTTTTTGACGTGTTATTAATCGCAATGACCGTTGTTTCGTTTTCGTACGTTCGTTTAAAGAGCGCCATGCCGTCTTTTTCATAAAGCAGCTCAAAATCGCCGCGGCGAAGCGACGGAAGCTTCTCGCGCAATTCACCGAGCTTTGTGACATAATCAATGAGCTCTTTATCGGTGCGGAAATTCATTAAACGACGGTTGTCTGGATCTTCCCCTCCATCAAGCGCAATTTCTGTCCCATAGTACATTATCGGAATGCCCGGTGCCGAAAACAAATACGTCAGTCCAAGCTTTAAACGCGTCACCGGATTGATGCGATTTTGCAATGCTAATCGTGTAAAACGAACGGTATCATGATTATCTAAAAACGTGCCAAGCAAATACGGACGTTCATAAAACGCCTCGTTTCGCTTCCATACGTTGTAAAGTGGCTCAATCGATTGGTCAACGTTTGAAAAAATAGTTGATGCTTCTTTATAAAACGGAAAATCAATTAATGCATCAATCCCGTGCTTACCATATTCCGCAACATAACGTGGATCGTCATGCCACACTTCACCGAGAAGGAAAAAGTCTTTTTTCACTGATTTCACTTCTTTAGAAAACTCGTCCCAAAACCACTTTGGCACATGTTTGACCGTATCTAAACGATAGCCATCAATATCCGTTTCTTGAATCCACCATTTCGCAACATCCAATAAATACGCTTTCACTTCCGGATTTTCTTGCGCTAAATCGGGGAGACCAAATAGCCAGCCGTTTTCGACTTCTTGTTGATTCGCCCAATTGAAAATGTCTTTTTTCTCATGAAACCAATCTTTTTTCGCTGGATCGTTTAGCCACGGATGATTGTAACCCGTATGGTTCACAACAAAATCTAAAATGACTTTCATATCGCGCTTATGCGCCTCTTTTACAAGCCGTTTAAAATCATCGAGCGTGCCGAAATGTTCTTCCACTTTGTAAAAATCTTCAATCCAATAACCGTGATACCCGCCTTTTTCATTCGCAAAAATCGGGGTCAGCCAAATCGCTGTAAAACCCATCTCTTTTATGTAGTCAAGCTTGTCAATAATTCCTTGCAAATCGCCGCCATGATAAGCTTTCGGGTCATGTACGTTCACTTCATAGTCATTTTTCGGATTCCCATTATTAAAACGGTCGACCATAATAAAATACACGCGTTCATCTTGCCACGTTCGCTCCGTTTTCGCACTTGTTGGCGTCGCAACGGACAGCAACAAAATAAAAGTAAGTAGCGCACGAAATACATATTTCATCTTATTCACTCCCCATTCATTCCAAAGCTTCTTATGTTAATATATCTCTAAATAGTAAGAAAGGAAAGAACCAAAACGATTCTTTCCTTTCGTTTCTCATCCTTTTGTTCCACCTGCCGTTAAGCCAGAGACGAAATACTTTTGGAATGAAAGGAAGAGAATAGCGATCGGCACAGCAATTAAAACAGATCCTGCCGCAAACGTTGTAAATTCACTACCAAACTGTTTTGCAACTAAATCGTACAATCCGACCGCAAGCGTATATTTTTCTTTGCTGCGAAGTAACACGCTCGCTAAGATGAAATCTCCAAACGGCGCAATAAACGTAAAGAGCGCCACAACCGCAATAATCGGTTTCGCAAGCGGTAAAACGATTTGGAAGAAAATGCGCAAGTGCCCGGCTCCGTCAATTTTCGCCGATTCATCAAGCTCTTTCGGAATTGTATCTAAATACCCTTTCATCAGCCACGTATTCATCGGAATGGCACCACCGACGTATACGAGAATTAGCCCTAAATGCGTATCAACTAACCCAGTTAAAAGCGCTAAAATGAAAATCGCAATGAGCGCCGCAAAGTTTGGGATCATTTGCAAAATTAAAAACGTCATCAACCCATTTTGGCGTCCAATAAACCGGTAACGCGAAAACGAATACGCTGTTAAACTAACTAAAATGACCGAAAAAATCATCGTCAATGTCGAAATTTTTAACGAGTTCCAATACCAAATGAGATAATCGCTTTGCGATGTATCAAACAACTTTTTATAATGGGCAAGCGTGGCGTTGTCTGGAATCATTTTCGACCCCGATAAGCTTTGCCCTGGGTTAAATGACGAGCCAACGACCCAAAGAAGCGGATAGACGATAATGATCGTCATCGCTAAAATGACTGCATACGACAACGTCAACCGAATGAGTTTTTGTCTTTTCATATCCATATTACATCATATCCTCTTCTTTAAATGATTTTGTTCTTCTAAACTGCCATAATGCCACAGATACAACAACGAGAGAAAGCAATAACGTAATCGCTGCTGCTTTCGAATATTGCGCAGACGTCATCGTTAAACGATAAATCCACGAAATTAAAATGTCCGTCGCACCTGCATTTTGCCCAGATACCGCAGGACCGCCACCATTAAATAAGTAAATAATGTTAAAGTTGTTGAAGTTAAACGTATATTGCGTAATTAAAATTGGTGCTGTCGCATACAACACGAGCGGAAGGGTAATTTTAGTAAACTTTTGCCAACTTGAAGCACCATCGACTGTCGCCGCTTCATACAATTCGTTCGGAATCGCTTGCAATACCCCTGTTGTCATCGCAAAGACGAACGGGAAGCCGAGCCACGTTTGAATGAGAATAAGTGCTACTTTCGTCCAAAACGGATCAGTCATCCATTCAATTGGTCCGATGCCGAGCGATGCTAAAATCGTTTTATTAATCACACCGAACGATTCGTTGAACATACCTGAGAAAACGAGAATCGTCACAAACGCTGGAACGGCCCACGGTAAAATGAAAATCGTCCGAATGATCGCTTTCCCTTTTAAGTCTTTTTGGTTTACAATAATCGCTAAGAAAATACCGAGCGCAATTTGTAACGTCGTTGCCCCAAACGTCCAAACGATCGTCCAAGCAAGGACGTTAATAAACGTTTTCCGCCAAAGATCGAGCTTCACTAAGTCAATAAAGTTTTGAAATCCAACCCAATCAACAAGTTTGGCTGGCGGAGAATGATACAAATCATAGTTTGTAAACGCCAATAACACGACGAAAATAATCGGAAAAATGACGACAAACACAAGCAAAATGAACCCTGGTGAAATCATTAAATATGGAAAGCCGTTGTCCACGAGCGCGCGATATTGCTCACGCAACGAGCTAATTTTCAACCCTAAATCGCGCTTTTGCCCATTTTTATAGGCGTCGCGCAAATTAAACGCATAAAATCCAAGTCCAAACACTGAAATGATAACGGCTAAAATTCCTTCGACAAGCAAGAAAATGGAATGGTCACGTCCGACAACTTCACCGAGGGTAAAGATCCCCCACCATCCCATATTTAATAAATCTTTAAAAACGATGAAAAACGAAGCAGCTAAAATAAAAAATGAAATGCCTTTCACGTATTGACGATTATACAGTTGTCCAAATCCCGGAATAAGTGATAAACCGAGGGCAATTTTCCGATGGTTCGATTGATACATTGGTGTTTCCATTGATTTTGTCTCCTTTCTAAACAATGGCGAGGAGCGCACTTGAATGTGAATAACTAAACAAATAAAACAAAGTTGAAGCAGTACCTCTACAAGAGAGGTACCGCTTATTTCTTACTTGCTTGGATGGTTTGTTTCAATGTTCGTTTTAATTGTTTTTACAGCTTCATCAAGCGCTTGTTTTGGCTCCGCTTTTTGGTTTGCCACAAGTTGAAGTGCTGTCGCCATTGGTCCCCATACTTCTGCCATTTCAGGAATGTTTGGCATTGGAATCGCATATTGAGATTGGATCGCAACCGCTTTTGCCCCTTCATCTTCTGCGATTAACGGATCGTTAATGAGCGACTTCACAGGCGGAATTTCACGCGTTAACTCGAAACGTTTTTTCGCATTTTCTTCGTTTGTAATAAACTCAATAAGTTTTGTTGCCCATTCAGGATGTTTAGAGAACGCAGATACGTGCCATCCTTTTACACCCATAAATGTTTTTACAGGCTCACCGTTTGGCAATTTCGGCATTGGTGCTACACCGATATCGATGCCTGCATCACGCATACCTTGGAACGCCCACGGACCGTTCATGACAGATGCTGCTTTTCCTTCGTTGAATAAGCCGTCCATCGCTGAGCCGCCGTTTTCACCGATAATACCTTTCGGGAATAATTCTTTATACCATTGTTGAATATATTCTGTCCCTTTGACTGCTCCTTCATTATTCAATCCGATATCGTTGCGGTCTAACGCACCGTTATTGTTTTTAAATACGTAACCGCCCATACCAGCGATCACACCGTGTGCGAAATAGAAGTTATCCCAGAGCGCTAAGAAACCGTATTGTTCGCCTTTTGTAAATTCTTTAGAGAATTGATACAGTTCATCCATCGTTTCAGGCGCTTTGTCCATTAATTTTTTGTTATAAATGAACACAGGAGTTTCTACTGCTTTTGGAAGTCCGTATAACTTTCCATCATACATTTGCGCTGCGATCGAAGATTCTGTAAACGTGTCTAATACCGATTGATCGACTTGAATTTCACGAATAAGCCCTTCTGTAACGAGCTGACCGATTTGGTCATGTGGAACAGTAATGACGTCAGGACCTGTGCCAGCCGGACCGTCTAAACGCAGTTGATCGCGTTGTTTTGTTGCCATTTCCACTTCTTTGTACTCGACTTTAATGCCATACTTTTCTTCGAACGCTTTAATTGCTGGCTCTAACGCCACACCGCGCTTCACGTCTTCCCAAACGACAAGCTTTTCTGGTTTTGGTGGCATGCCGTCTTCTGTTACTTCTGTTTTTCCTTCGTTTTCATTTTCAACTGGTTTCGCCTCATCTTTTGGACCACAACCTGCCATCACACCTGCGAGTAATGCAAGCGATGAAAAAATGGATACCGTCTTTTTCATTTCGACCCCTCCTATGTTTTAAGCAATACGTACAAACGCTTTCATTTTTTGCGAAAACGATTGCACAACCTTTATCTTCATTATACAATCATTTTCCGTTTTGACAACTATTTTTTTCATCTTTTTTTGAATGAATGTTGACTTTTTAGTTCTGTTCATTTTACGCTTGACATAAGCAATGTATCCGCTTCCTTCAATCAAAACAGAGAAAGCGTATAAACATGTGATAAAAAGCGCAATCGATTGCGCTTACAGTTGAAAGGAGTGTTTGAAACATGTTAAAAGAAGCGATTTACCATCGCCCAAAAGATGCGTTTGCTTATGCATACGACGAGCGAACTCTACATATTCGTCTGCGGACAAAAAAAGATGATGTCGATGCGGTATACTTATTATTTGGCGACCCGTACGTTTGGAAAGACGACGCATGGCAATTTGACAAACAATCCATGCAAAAAAGCGGTTGTGACGCTTTGTTTGATTATTGGTTTATCGCTGTGCAGCCCCCGTATCGCCGCTTGCGTTATGGGTTTGAATTGCACGCCGGTGAAGACGTGCTCATCTATACAGAAAAAGGTTTTTACAAAGAAGCACCATCGGACGATACAGCATACTATTTTTGTTTTCCATTTTTAAATCGCATCGACGTGTTTCATGCGCCTAGATGGGTGAAAGACACAATATGGTATCAAATTTTCCCAGAACGGTTCGCCAACGGCAATCCGCGCTTAAACCCACCAAATACATTGCCATGGGGAAGCGTCGATCCAACGACAACGAGCTTTTTTGGCGGCGATTTTGAAGGGATCATCGCACGATTAGACTATCTTGTCGAACTCGGCATTAACGGCATTTATTTTACACCTATTTTCAAAGCGCCATCGAACCATAAATACGATACGATCGACTATTTCGAAATCGATCCGCAATTTGGGGACAAACAAACATTTAAACGGCTCGTTGAAGCATGCCATGAAAAAGGCATTCGCGTCATGCTTGATGCAGTGTTTAACCATAGCGGTTATTATTTTGCCCCGTTTCAAGACGTATTAAAAAACGGCGCGAAATCACGCTATAAAGATTGGTTTCATATTCGTGAATTCCCGCTTCAAACGGAACCGATTCCAAATTACGATACGTTTGCGTTCGTGCCAGAGATGCCGAAATTAAACACAGAAAACCCGGAAGTGAAACAATATTTATTAGATGTCGCGACATATTGGATTCGCGAATTTGACATTGACGGCTGGCGGTTAGACGTTGCGAACGAAGTCGATCATCAATTTTGGCGCAAGTTTCGCCAAGCGGTAAAAGCGATCAAACCGGACGTGTACATTCTCGGGGAAATTTGGCATGATGCAATGCCGTGGCTTCGCGGAGACCAATTTGATGCGGTTATGAATTATCCGTTTACAAACGGAGCGCTCAACTACTTTGCGAAAGAAAACGTAAAAGCAAGCGAATTTGCCCATACAATCGTGAACGTGTTGCATAACTATCCGCAAAACGTCAATGAAGTCGCCTTTAACTTGCTCGGCAGCCACGATACGCCACGCATTTTAACACAATGTGGTGAACGAAAAGAAAAGGTGAAGCTCATGTTTACGTTCCAGCTTTCTTTCAGTGGATCACCATGCATTTATTATGGGGATGAAATCGGCTTAACAGGTGGGCAAGACCCGCTTTGCCGAAAATGTATGGTATGGGAAAAAGAAAAGCAAGACCGCGATATACTCGCGCACGTACAGACGCTTATTTCATTGCGCAAACAATATCGCGCCTTGCGTGTTGGAGAATTTCATATGTTAGAAGCGAACGATGAAACAAATCATATCGCTTACGTCAAAACGTACGATGATGAAACGATCGTTTGCGTGTTAAACAATGCGGACACATCGCTTACATGGACCGTTCCATTTTCACTAAAAGACAAAACGGTCGTCAACCTTTGGACGAACGAATGCGTGACTGAGCAAACAATGAATATTGAACCGTATGGATTTCGCATGCTGCTTGTACAGCCTACGTGCGCTGAATAAAACGGCGATACTCGCTTGGCGTCATGCCTTCCATTTTTTTAAATATGCGCGAAAAATACGCGCCATCTTCAAATCCGACTTGTTTTGCAATCGCCGCGACCGTTTCATTCGTCGCGGCTAGTTTTTTCTTTGCCACTTTCAATCGATAATCATTTACATATTGCAACGCGCTCATGCCAATTGTTTTTTGCATACAGCGCGAAATGTAGTCAGGATGAAGTCGGAGGGCATAAGCAAGATGCTCCATTTCAAACGGTTCATCATAATGACGATGAATATATTCCATCGCCTCCCTACATACATGTTCAGCCGCTGACGGAATATGAAGTGTTTGTTTTTGCAGTTGAACGATCCATTGTGCAAATAATAACTGTTGTGACAGCGAATGATCCGGCGTTTGCTGTTCATGTACGATATGTTGAAGCGTCATCTCCATTCCTGCTTGGTTCAATTTCCCGTATTGCGGAATAAATAAACGATATTGCGCATAGTCCACATATGTTGCCTCTCGTTCAATAATATCACTCCATCCGCATGGCTGTTTTTCGACACGCTCGTATTGCGGGGCAGAAAAATGAACCCAAATAAAATATGTATCTCCATCGCAAGGCTCATGTCCGTAATGTTCAACCCCCGGACATAAAATGACGTACTCTCCTTCACGAATAACAAACGTTTCTTGTTGTTCCGTCATATATAACGTCCCTTTTTGCACATACAGTAAATCAAATACGGAAAATGTACGCCGAAAATGTTTCATCCCTTTTCGAAAAACCGCCTCTCCCCCTTTAATAAAAACAGGAAACGGCGGTACGGAAAACGATATATACATACAACCTCCCCCTTTAAGTCGGAAATGTACAAAAGTAATCGCCTTTTTCTCTTTTCACTATTATATACAATCCATTAAACTAAAAGCAGTTTGTAAGTCGGAAATTGTAAAGGGGTTGTCTTATTTGGCAAAAAAGCTTTCTTTATTTGCGCTCACATGGCCCATTTTTATTGAATTGACGCTTCATATGTTGACGGGCAATGCCGATACGTTTATGCTCAGTCAATATGCTGATGAAGCGGTGGCGGCGGTCGGTGTAGCCAATCAACTATTGTTTATGGTCATTGTCATGTTTGGCTTTATTGCGACCGGAACGTCAATTTTAATTGCGCAATATGCTGGGGCAAACGACGAAAAAACAGCTTCCTATATTGGAGCGACTTCCATTTGGGCGAATTTATTATTTAGCGTCATATTAAGCGTTGCGCTTTGGGCAGGAAGCGATCGTTTACTTCAACTAATGAACGTTCCAGACGAGTTGATGGTTGATGCGCGTGCCTATTTATGGATTGTTGGCGGCTTTTCGTTTGTGCAAGCGCTCATTATGACGCTCGGGGCTATATTGCGCAGCTACGGTTTTACACGCGATATGATGAATATTACGATTGGGGTCAACATATTAAACATAATCGGCAACTATTTCGTGTTGTTCGGACCGTTTGGCTTACCTGTTTTCGGGGTGGAAGGGGTCGCCTGGTCAACGACGATTAGCCGTATCATTGGGCTTGTCGTTGGATTTTTGCTCATCATGAAACGCCTCCCGCACCCTCTTCCACTTTTATCGAAAGAGGCGTTTTCATTTAGTTACATCAAACAATTATTAAAAATTGGTATTCCATCGGCTGGCGAACATGTCGCTTACAATACGTCACAACTTGCCATCACGTATTTTATTACAATGCTCGGCACAGAGGCGTTAACGACGAGAGTATATACACAAAACATCATGATGTTTATTTTTTTATTTAGCGTCGCCATCGGGCAAGGCACACAAATCATGATCGGGCATCTCGTTGGGGCAGAACGTTTTCATGAAGCGTATACCCGTTGCTTACGAAGTTTGCGTCTTGCAGTCATCATTTCGTTTACGATGGCAGCGTTGTTTTCTGTTTTTTCTGATCAACTGTTTTCCATTTTCACAAGCAACAAACGAATGATTGAAACAGGCGGAACGCTCATTTTAATCACAATGCTTCTTGAACCAGGGCGTTCGTTTAACCTTGTGGTCATTAACTCCTTGCGCGCTGCTGGCGATGTGAAATTTCCCGTCTATATCGGCATCGCTTCGATGTGGGGGGTGAGCGTCCCGCTTGCTTACGTGCTTAGTATTTCATTCGATCTCGGATTAGTCGGCGTCTGGCTCGCCTTTACTGCGGACGAATGGTTACGCGGCTTACTCGTCTATTGGCGTTGGAAATCAAACGTATGGCGCACAAAATCGTTCGTCAAAAAGGAAGCGACAGCTTAGCACCGAGCAAATGATTCGCGACATTTTGTCCGCTAATGACAACCATCGGCGACCCGCCTCCCGGGTGGGTCGTCCCGCCAACAAAATATAATCCCTTCACTCGCCGACATGCGTTCGACGGACGTAAAAACGTATCCCGACGTCGATTTGACGCCATTCCGTACAACGCCCCGCGATACGCGCCAAACTGTTCCGCAATATGAAGCGGAGTGATCACTTGTTCAACATCTGGGACAATGTCTAAACCATA
Organism: Anoxybacillus sp. TBDG-1; assembly: GCF_054815885.1. NCBI lineage: Bacteria > Bacillati > Bacillota > Bacilli > Caryophanales > Anoxybacillaceae > Anoxybacillus > Anoxybacillus sp. TBDG-1. The sequence goes on along the minus strand of NZ_JBTZSY010000011.1, from coordinate 16,177 downwards.
TGACTGAAGTCTTTCATACACCATTTGCTTATATGCGTGTTCATCTATTTGCATACGCCCATCTTCGGTAAGTGGTGGAGCATTCACTAACACAAACAAAGATGAACCTTCTTTCGTAAACGGTGGGGCACAAACGTATATCGTCGGATGTTCGCTATATCGCCCAGCAAATATATGTTCAAACTCTTGTTTATAATCGGCGGAGAAAAACACGTTGTGATGAGCTAAATCATCCCATTTTTCTTTCGTTCCAACTAACATGACAAAGGCGGAAATGGACGGCTCGGCTCGTTCATACGAACGATCATACGGATCGACGAGCTCGCGATATGCCCGCAATAAATCAGCATTCATAATGACGACATCTGCTTCCACCTTTTCCCCATCTTCAAGCTCGACTCCTTTTACCGTACCGTTTTGGACAATGACGCGCTTGACCGCCCGATTCGTATACAACGATGCCCCTGCTCGTTTCGCAATATTAGCAAACGTATGAGCAATGCGGGCGTTTCCTCCTTCCACATAATATACGCCATCAACCATTTCTAAATAAGCGATCATCGCAAACGTCGCTGGCGCCATATACGGTGATGAGCCAATGTACGTCGCGTAACGGTCGTACGCTTGAATGACATGTTCATTTGTAAAATAGCGACTAAAAAAAGAATGAAGCGTCTGAAACGGGCGAGCGTTCAATAAAGCAAGCGCAAGCGACGGTGACATATAATCAACAAACGAGCGAAACATGCGTGGAAAAAAGTACGTTTTCGCAAGTTTATACAACCTCTCCACTTCGCGTACAAAATCATCGTATTTTAATGCCCCGACGCGATCGATCGTCGCAAGCTGATGTTTCATATAGTCACGATCGCTTGATAGAAAAAACGTCGTTCCGTCTTCGTATACGTTTTTCGTATGGACAGCTAATTTCCGAAACGTCATGTAATCTTCAAGGCGTTCACCTGTTTGCTCGATGACGTGTTGAAACACAAACGGCATCGTAATCGTATTCGGCCCAAAATCAAAATAATAGTCGCCAAGTTGAACAGGCATTAACTTGCCGCCAAAATGACGATTTTTTTCAAATAGCTGCACATCAACACCACGATGTGCAAGTGTCACAGCAGCAGACAACCCACCGAGCCCCCCGCCAATGATGACGACTTTTTTCACATGTACGTCCTCCCTTTCCATTCATAACGTTTCGCGCGCATCGATGCATACATTAATACGATAAACGCAACTGCGCTTATCGGCATCCAATAACAAGTCGAAATCGAGCGCTCTGTCCTCCATTCGACATACGCTTTTTGAGCAATAACGATGATGAGCGGCAACGCATACGTTATCCCATACATCAACGACAACGGAGCAACAATGAGCGGCGCGACGTAAAATAGTCCGTAAAACATCGTGAGCATTACAACAAAAAACGGTGAGCGATTTAACCCGATATATACATTTTTCAAAAAACCTTCCCATACTTCTTTATTCGTTTCATACATATAACAAACAACATGTGTGCTGACGTTCGCTAAAATGACACGGTAACGGCGTGCTTTCATTTTACGCGCAATCATCACATCTTCAACGAGCTCACTTTTTACAGACGCATGCCCACCGATCGCTTCATACGCAGCGCGTTCAAAAAACAAACATGCCCCATGCGCCGCGGTCGCCGAACGCATATGCGTATAATTTGCTAAAAATAACGGTAAATGAAACAAAATAAAAAAATGTTGCAACGGAACGAGCCATTTTCCTACAAGTGGAAGCGACGATGGATGAAACGACGGAAAACCGGTCACTAATTTCGCATCATACGCTTCGGCGACCGCCAACAATTTTTCAATGACTGCAGGCTTTAACTCGACATCCGCATCAATAAAAAACAAATACGCCCCGTTTGCTTGCTGAGCGAGTTGATGACACGCATGCACCTTCCCTGCCCAGCCGTCAGGAAGCGCCTTTCCTTGCAAAAGCGTAAAACGATCGTCCCCTTTCGTTTCTTTCAACAATAATTCATACGTGCGATCAGTCGATTGATCATCAAGAAGTAAAAACTCAACACGTTCATACGTCAACTGCTTCAACGAACGAACAAGTCGCACGACATTGCGCTCTTCATTGCGAAGGGGAACAAGGACGCTGACAAGCGGGCGATCAGCAATTTGCGGACGTTTCGGAAGCGAAATAAGAAACAAAGAGTTAAAAACTGTCCAAATGAAAAAACTTGCCCATACGCCAATCATAACGTCCCTCCGTTCCAATGTGTAAACGACTGAAGCTCTTCACTAGCAACTAAGTTCCTCACCTCGTCTAGTTGTGCGATGCAAATACGTTCGAGTTCAGCCGTTTTTTCTTTTCGATTGCTCCCTGAAACGTCACAAATACGTAACGGCTCGCCAATATGAATAAACCATTCTGGCTTGCGATGGTGACGAAAACTATGATAAAACGCAAGCGGCACAATCGGCACGTTCGCCCGTTCCGCTACATATACAGCGCCTGTGAAAAACTGAAGCGGTCGTTTTTCAATATGTTGTTCCTCTCCTTGCGGAAACATCCAAACGCTTTTTCCCTCACGCAATAACGAAACGGCATAGTCAAGCGACCTCACCATCTCTTTTCGTTTCGTCCGATCAATCGAAAAACCGCCAAGCTTACGAAAAAACGGATATTGTTTTAACCCTTCTTCGCTCATCATCGCATAACTATTTTGTCGAAACAGAAAACGGCTCAATTGAAAAGCGATGAGCCCATCCCACCATGAACTATGATTCGCCACATATAACGCAGGTGTTCGTACAACATGTCCCCGTACGTACAATCGATGAAACGATGTACGCAACAACCATGTGTTGTAAAGCGAAAACATCCATTCAAATGCGCGGCTTTTTTTCGCCTCAATCATGCCGACCGTCTCCATTTCCAAAAAATAAACGTCGCAAGCGACAACCCAAGCAAAAAAGCAACGTACAATTGTTCTAGTAAAGCAAGAAATAAAAACATCACTTCAAGAAGAAAAAACAGAGAAATCGCTCTCCTCTCTGAACTTGCTTCATGCGCAGGGAGAACGAACAATAAAAGATGAATGATAAACGCAACAACAAACCATCCGACAAAATTTTGGAGCGGAACGTTATAATATACGCTCGTTCCTTCCCAAAGCCAATATTGTTTTGCAACATATGCCACCGGGTCAATAACTAAATCTAATACGACCGCCAAAGATGCGCCAACAACGGAAGCAACAATGGGGCTTGTTTGCGAAACGAAACGTAACGCGAGCGCATGCGTGCAACCGATAACCGCAAGCCAAGCAAAACCGATCGCTATCGGAACGCCAAATATGGTCATACCAAATTGATTCGTATAATCATATGAGCCAAAAATGAGACTATACGTCGCCCCAACATACTCCACCGCCATTGTACCAATGAAGATTGCAATCGTTGCGATGATTCCCCGTCGACCGTACCTTTCGATTAAAAATAATGCGCCAATCATTCCTGCAAGCATTAAAAAGACAACATTCGCCCACTCTAACCACGGCGGTAGAAGATGAAAGCCGACGAGCACAAGTCCGCATCCATACCAAATAAGAAAAAGGCGGTATAAACGCTCACCCCACTTCAACGTTTTCGCCTCCAATTTGTTGGAGCAACGCTTTTTTCCGCTCGTCTGACACGAACGCTCGCTTCGTAAATACGTCATATTGTTGCTCACGAACAACGTGTAAAATACTTTTGTACATAAGCGCCGCTCCTTTTACGGCAAAACGGGCAGACAGTGGATAAAGAGAAAACGTTTTTTCCGCATCCGCATATCTGTTTTCCGCTTCTTGTGCAATATGCTCCCATAAATCAATAAATGAGCTCGTGACTTGACCAAAAGCGAGCTGTTGTTCATTCACTCCATACATATTCATCCATTCGCGTGGCAAATACACGCGACCGCGCATCATATCTTCCCCGACGTCGCGCAAAATGTTCGTCAACTGCATCGCTTCCCCAAGCGCGATGGCGCTTTCTTTTAACTGCTCGCGGCGATGCGGTGCTAAAATCGGCAATAACATTAAGCCAACGGTGCTTGCGACACAATAACAATAGTGCAGCAACTGTGAAAACGTATCATAACGATGAACGGTTAAATCCATTTTTTGTCCTTCAATCATATGCGAAAACGGTTCAGCGTCCATGTCATAGCGCGAAAAGACATCGCGAAGCGCTACCCACATAAAGTCATGTTCTGTATATCCGTCCAAAAACGATTTCCATTGTTTTTCAAACTGTCGTAGTTGTTGATGTGGCTGTTTCCCTTCATCGACAATATCATCGACGCGACGACAAAATGCGTAAATCGCCCAAATCGCATTGCGATCATGTAACGATAAAACTGAAAATGCGCGATAAAACGTTTTCGAATGATGTGCCGTCAACGCTTCACATTGCGCATACGCTTGCCTTATATTCATCATTCCCCACTCCAATCATACGATATTTGTTGTGCACATAACTGTGCTCCTTGCATGACAATCGGCACCCCTCCACCGGGATGAATCGACGCACCAACGCCATATACGTTTTCATAGCGTGTCGACTTCACTTGCGGGCGAAATGGACCCGATTGAAATAACGTCGGGGCGATCCCAAACATACCACCATCATACAGCCCTTCTTTTTGTGCATCAAGCGGCGTACGCACATGCATCCACTCGATCGCCTGTTTGACATTCGGAAACGCCCGTTTTTCTACTTCATCGACGATGCGAGCGATCCAACGATCTTGTTTCGTCCAATCGATATGCCGTCCAGCTGGCACGGGAATTAACACATATAACACACTTTTTCCTTCAGGTGCGAGCGAACGATCGACTGCTGACGGATAAAACGTATAAAATGACGGATCTTGCGGGACGACTTTGCGATCAAATACATCGTCCATATGTTGTTGAAAATGATGCGGTAAAAAAAATTGATGAATCGGTGCATCGTACGTACGCCCAAGTCCGATATAAAGCAACACGCAGCTCGATGAAGGAGTCCACGTTCGTTTGTTCGTCATCATTGTCGGCTCATCTGTATTCATCACAAATACATCAAAACGATGCTTTTCTCCTTTCGCATAAAGCGCCTCAACAGTAGGACCGTTCACTTCGTACCGTTCCACTTCCGTTTGCAATCGAACGGTTACTCCTGTTTCTTCTAGCTTTCTTGCAAGCAAAGAAACGAGACTTGCGTAGCCGCCTTTTACGTAATACACACCGTGCGCATGCTCGCTAAACGAAACGAGCGAGTAAAGCGATGGCGTTGCATACGGATTGCCGCCAATATATAACGTTTGTAACGAATAAGCAAGCTGCAACCGTTCGTCGTGAAAATAACGGCTCATTCTCGTTTTCACAGATTGATAGGCGCGCATACGAGAAAAAAGCGCCATCGTTTCTTTCGTGAAAAACGTTTGTTTCTTTATAAATGACTTCGTTAAAATGAGCTCATCGCCTTTCGCAAAATATTCCCTCATCTCATTCATAAAACGTTGAAACCCTTTTTCTTCTCCAGGAAACAGGCGAGCAATTTCTTCTACTTGTCTTTCTTCTTCCGCATATTTTGTATACGATATGCCGTCTGCAAAATGAATCGTATACATCGGATCGCAGCGAACAAGCTCGTATTCATCTTCTGTTATACCAACATCGGAAAGGAACGTGCGCAACTTTTCTGGCAGTAATACAATCGTTGGACCAGCATCGATGCGAAACCCGTCTCGCTCAACAAACGAAAGCCGCCCGCCAAGTCGATCGTTTTGTTCAAAAATCGTCACATGCGCGCCGCGTTTTGCTAGCCATAACGCCGTCATCATTCCACCAATTCCGCCACCGACAACGGCAATGTTCATCACGCTTCCCTCCGTTTCGGCAAAGCGCCAACAGGAATAAGCGGTTGACGATGAGCATGCAATATGCCGTTTGCGGTAATGCGAGCCGATTCAAAAATCGTCGGCAAACCGCTTCCCGGATGCGTCCCACCACCGACAAGCCAGCAATGTTGCAACTCTTCAAATTCGTTATGTGGACGAAACACCATCATTTGCGACAACTGATGCCCTAAGTTAAATGTCGCCCCTTCGTAAACGAATATGTCATGCTCCCAATCGTGTGGGGTAATGATTTTTTCATATTCAACATGTTGTTCCATACGCCCCCATCCTAACTTTTTCGCAAGCGTATCCCATAGTTTTTGGCGAAACGGTTCTTTCTCTTTTTCCCAATCAATTCCGCTTGTATTGTTCGGCACAGGCGCTAAAATGTAAAGCGCACTTTTTCCTTTTGGTGCTACTGTTTCATCTGTCACGATCGCATTTTGTACGTAAATAGATGGATCGTGCGGAATCGTTTTTTCTTTCGTAATTTCATCGACATTTCGCTTATAATCATCCGCAAATATAATCGTATGATGAGCAAGATCAACCTGCTTGTTTATCCCGACATACATCATAAACGTTGAACATGAATATTTCTTTTGTTGCAACTTTTCTTTGCGATATTTGTTTAATACCCCATCATCAACGAAATTTGTCATCGCATAAGCAAAATCAGCATTAATAATGACTTCATCAGCCGCCACTTTTTCACCGTTTTCTAGTATGACGCCTTTCACCGTACGACCATCAAGCCAAAGCTTTTTTACCCCTGTGTTGACATACACGCGTCCTCCATATTCTTCAACGACGCGCGCCATCGCTTTTGGAATTTCATTTAATCCACCGATGGCGTGATAAATGCCGTACGCATGTTCCATATACGATAAAATGGAAAATGCACCTGGACATTCCCAAGGGGACATGCCTAAATATTTCGCTTGAAACGTAAATGCTAAACGAAGGCGCTCATCATGAAAATATCGGCTTAATATATCGTATAGCGATTGCGATAACGTCAATTGCGGCAACGCTTTTAACACCGTCGGTCGCAAATAATGGTATAATCTATCCATTTTACTTTGCAAAATTGGGGCAAGCGCCTGCAACTTCCGCTCGTTTTCATTCATAAACCGGTCATAACCGCCTTCGTTTCCTGGAAATAGCGCAGCAATTTGTTCTTTCATTCGTTTCCGATTCATCGTCATCGCTAACTTCACATCGTTAAAAATCAGTTCATACATCGGATTTAATTCAACTAGTTTAACATAGTCATGTATGTTTCTTCCTGCGGCTGTAAATAGTTCTTCAATAATATGAGGCATGCTTAAAAACGTCGGTCCGATGTCAAAGCGATACGGTCCAAGCTCAAATCGTCCATTTCGTCCGCCTACGTACGATTGTTTTTCAAATACGGAAACGTCATATCCTTTCGCGGCAAGCAACATCGCTGCAGCAAGCCCACCAGGTCCCGCCCCAACGACAACAATTTTTTTCACGCTATCCACCACCATTAAACAAAAGTTATACAAACATTATACAAGATAATAAAAAAATAAGAAAGAAAAAAAGACAGCCGTTTTTTAGCTGTCTTTTAAACGAATGTTATAATGCTCAAACCATTCGTGAAATTGAATAAAATACGCTAAAAGTTGCGGACCAGACATCAGCTGCCCAAACCATGGGATGCGGAAAGAGTTACCTTTTGTCTCAACTAATTCTTTTAGCTTCTTTTCATCAAACAATTCATATAAAATGGACGAGCGATTCGCCAAAATTGTCTCTAATCGTTCAGCAACGATGTCCGTATAGCGCGGATGATGTGTTTTCGGATACGGACTTTTTTTCCGATACAAAACGCCATCTGGCAAAATCCCTTCCAACGCTTTACGTAAAATGCCTTTTTCACGATTGTTGTGCATTTTCATCTCCCACGGAACGTTCCATACGTATTCAACGAGACGATGATCAGCAAATGGCACACGCACTTCTAAACTTGCCGCCATGCTCATTCGGTCTTTTCGATCTAAAAGTGTCGTCATAAACCAAATCATATTTAAATAAAATAATTCGCGTCGGCGCGCTTCTTCCACACTTTCTCCGTCTGCGTGGGGAACTTCACGAAGCGTTTCTTTATAACGCATATGCGCATATTCATGAAGTGGCAGTTTTTCTCGCCATACTTCATTTAAAAGATGAAATCGTTCATCTAACGACCGCATCCACGGAAATCCATCTCGCTCAAAATCTTCTTTTCTATGGAACCATGGATAGCCACCGAAAATTTCATCCGCGCATTCACCTGACAAACTAACAACAAACTGTTGCTTAATTTGACGGCAAAACCAGAGAAGCGAGGAATCAATATCCGCCATCCCAGGCAAATCACGGGCAACGACTGCCGCTTTTAAATCATCAGCTAACTGTTGTTGCGAAATGACACACGTATGGTGAACGGTTTGAAACGCATCGGACATTTGCTTAATCCACGGTCCGTCGCTATTCGGTTGAAATGCGTTGGCTGTAAAATATTGTTCGTTTTCTTCATAATCAATGGAATACGTATGAAGCGGTCCTTTTCCTTCTCGTTCAAACGCCTGCGCCGCAATCGCTGTAATGGCGCTTGAGTCGACGCCCCCTGACAAAAACGTACACACCGGAACATCTGACACAAGTTGACGTGTAATCGCATCAATAAGCAATGTTCGAATATGCTCGACCGTTTCATCAAATGAATGGACATGCGGTACGCTTTGTACGTTCCAATAGCGCCATTGATGCACGCCACGCTCAGCAACGATCATCGCATGGGCCGGTCGCAGTTCATAAATCGTTCGAAATACGCCATGTCCCGGAGTGCGCGACGGGCCAAGCGCTAAAATTTCGCATAAACTTTCGCGATCAATTTCTGCTCGAACGTTTGGATGTGCTAAAATCGCTTTAATTTCTGAAGCGAACAAAAACTCTCCTTGTTCATGGCGATAAAAAAGCGGCTTCACTCCTAAACGATCGCGCGCTAAAAACAACCGTTGCCGTTCATCATCCCACACCGCAAATGCAAAAATGCCATTGAAATGATCGACGCATTGTTCGCGCCATTCCATGTATGCCGTAAGCAACACTTCTGTATCCGAATGTCCTTGAAACGTATATCCTTTTTTCAATAACTCTGTTCGAATATCTTCTGTATTATATAGCTCCCCATTATAACAAATCGTATAACGATAGCCGTTTTTCATTCGCGTCATCGGCTGCACGCCACCTGCTGGATCAACGACAATAAGCCGCTTATGTCCAAATGCAACATGGTCATCAAGCCAAACGTTCGTATCATCAGGCCCTCGGAAAGAGAGCGTATTGGTCATCTTGAGTACCGTTTCTTCCTCTTGATGTAAACGACGTCTAAAATGAACCCATCCGGTAATTCCGCACACGTCAATCATTCCCTTCTGTTGTAAACAAGTATGAAGCATGCTTTTATTTTATGCACCGTTTATATAAATGATGAGTTGTCTATAATGGCGTACGGAGGGAATTGATACGAAAGGAGTGGAACACATGGATCGCCTTGCATCATTACGCGCGCAAAAACGCGCTTACATCTACGGTGTTGTTGAACAAGTAAATGGCGAATGGGTGTTTTTTGACGAAGACGATGAAGCACATGAGTTTACAAGTTTGCCTGAAGAGGTTGAACTTTTTCGCTTCGGTCAATGGATAAAAGGATGGCTTGGCGAACATGGAGACATATACATGTCGGAACGTTATACATTAAAAAACGGTGATCGTCTTCGCTACACGAAACCGTTATCGCACGCATACGAACAATGGCTCGCTCAGCTACCCGATCACGCGTTTTTCCATTTCATTCATTTAATTAACGAATGGAATTTTTCAGTATATGACTGTTTGTATTGTTATAACTATATGTTATTTGCTGAAAAAGGGGTTAATTTTTTAATGTTCGACAACTCGCTCGACATGTGTAACGTCCAACATTATTTTGATGGGAAACAACACCGTTTCGAGCTGACGTTGCAAACAGGAAAAAAAATGATTGGCGTACAACTCGATCATTGAATGGTGGATTCGCTTCCTTGCAACACTTGTTGTTCAAACTGTTCGGCAGGAAGTGGTTTAAAAATGGCGTATCCTTGCGCATAATGACATTTTAATCGTTTCAACAATTTCATTTGTTCCGCCGTTTCAACGCCTTCTGCAACAACTTTTAAGCGCAAACCGTGCCCCATCGTAATAATCGATTTGACGATCGCAATATCTGAGCGATCTTTATGAAGTTGATAAATGAACGATCGGTCAATTTTTAGCGTATGAATCGGCAAATTTTTTAAGTAACTAAGCGATGAATAGCCTGTGCCAAAATCATCAATCGACACGTGCACGCCAAGTTGTTGCAATTTTTTCATGACGTGAATGCTGTAATACATATTGCGCAACATCGAGCTTTCCGTTAATTCTAAATGTAAACAATGGGCAGGAAGTTGCGATTGCTTGAGCGCTTGTTGGACGTCTTCAAAAAACGTCGGATGCTGAAATTGCGTTGCTGAGACGTTGACAGAAATCATTAACGAATCAAAGCCGAGATCGTGCCATTTTTTCGTTTGCATGCACGCTTCTGTTAACACCCAGCGCCCAAGATCGTGAATGAATCCAATTTCTTCAGCAATCGGAATAAACTCAAGTGGAGAAACAAGACCAATTTTCGGATGTTTCCAACGCAACAACGCTTCGCTCCCGATAATTTTTCCTGTCATTAAATCGAGAAGCGGCTGATAGACGAGAAAACATTCATTTTTGTCGAGCGCTTTCCGTAAATATCGTTCTAGCTCGACGCGATGCATCACTTGCTCGTTCATTTTTGTCGCGTACAATTTCACATTGTTGCCGCCGTTTTGTTTCGCTCGATTCACGGCTGTATCCGCATTTTTTAATAGCGAATGCGCATCAACCCCATCCGTCGGATAAAAGCTTATACCAACGCTTGCGGTTAAAAAAAACTCTTTTTCTTCATACACGATCGGTAAAGCAATATGTTGAAGCAGTTTTTTCACCCATTCAACGACCGTTTGCACGTCCGTTTGCTCAGTGAACAATAGGCTAAACTTATCTCCGCCAAAACGGCCGAAATGCGCGCCCGATGGCAATATATTTTTTATCCGCTCCGCCATTTGCTTTAATATTTCATCCCCGCCGTAATGACCGATCGTATCGTTCACGATTTTAAATCGATCCATATCAATAAACAATACTGCAAGTGAATCGCCTGTTTCTTTCGCTTTGTCGATTGCATTTTTCACGATATTTGTAAATTTCAGCCGATTTGGTAGCCCTGTGTCAATATCGTGATATGCAATATATTTGATATGTTCCTCCGCGCGCTTTTGTTCCGTAATGTCGCGCCCGATGCCGTAAATACCGACTTTTTGTCCATCAACGATAATCGGGACGTTTTTAATTTGGAATAAATATACTTCTCCTGATTTTGCTGGAATTTCTAAATTGTATTGTTGCACTTTTCCTTTTAGCGCGCGATAAAAATAGCGACGAACGCGCGGGATGTCTTCTTTTTTAATGTAATTAAGTGAATTTGTATGCAAAATTTCGTTTGCTTTATACCCGAACACTTGTTCAAATGCAGGATTGACACTTGTGAAATTGCCTTCTAAATCGGTGGAATATACAATATCTGGATTGTGTTCAAACAAGGAGCGGTAATATTGTTCAGATAGCTTCATTTTTTGACGCATTTCGTCTAAATCCGCTCGACATTCGTCAAAAACGAGGGCACAAATGACTGCTTGTTCCGATGCATCCCCAATCATCGGAAACAGCTTTGCCTGGGGTAAATGATGTTGCACATATTGTTCGACTTGCATGCGAAACGAAGGAGAGAGGGAAGAAACGAAAATCGTTAGTTGGTCATACTCATATAAACGATAGTCGCTCACCCACTGTTCCCAATCGGCAAACGTGTGACAAACCGTTTGAAATAACTTCATCCCCTTTTTCCCACTCTTTCTTTCTCTTTATATTTTTAGAATTATCAATCAATTAACATTATAACACATTTCTATATGATGGAAAAAGAAAAAAGTTGGCGCATATGCCAACTTTATAAAAAGAACGAAAAGCCGAACGGTAGTTTAAATCCGAGATATAGTACGATCACAAACGCCACAATAAACTGAAGCCAAAACATGTTCGTATTTTTTCCTTTCGCTGTTCGAACGAGAATCATTTCCATCGTTCCGATCACCCATAAACCGACAATCACTTTGACAATATAAAGGAACGGAAATGAGGACATGGTATGTAAAATCCACGCACCTGTCGCTATAATGAACACGTAAAATAAGCGCAACAACATGTGCACCATTTTTGTTTTTTCATGTCCTTTTGCTTGAAACGCAATCGCCACGATAAATAAAATAAGCGCAACAACCCACGTTGTAATATGTGCATGTGTCATAATGATGCTCCTTTCTTCATTTCATATATGCCTATCATAGCACGTCCATATAAAATTTGAAAAAGAAAACGCTCACCTTTTCTATTTACTTTCTATATTCACTTCAAGTATGTTATATATGTGACTATTGAAATCGGAGGGATTGACGTGAAGACAGCACAAATCATTGAACTAACGGAAAAGTACGGAGCAAATAACTATCATCCACTTCCAGTCGTCTTATCGAAAGGCGAAGGTGTATGGGTAGAAGATCCAGAAGGTAATCGTTATATGGATATGTTAAGCGCTTACTCAGCGGTCAATCAAGGACATCGCCATCCGCGCATCGTCCAAGCGCTTATTGAACAAGCAAATAAAATTACATTAACATCGCGCGCATTCCATAACGACCAACTCGGTCCATGGTATGAAAAAGTAGCAAAATTAACGAACAAAGAAATGGTATTACCGATGAACACAGGGGCAGAGGCGGTCGAAACAGCAGTCAAAGCAGCACGACGCTGGGCATATGACGTCAAGGGTGTTCCTGCTGATCAAGCGGAAATTATCGTTTGTGAAGATAACTTCCACGGACGGACGATGACCGCGGTATCGATGTCATCAAACCCAGAATACAAGCGCGGATTCGGTCCGATGCTTTCGGGCATTAAAGTTATTCCGTTCGGCGACGTAGAAGCGTTAAAGCAAGCGATTACACCAAACACCGCCGCCTTTATTTTTGAACCGATTCAAGGAGAAGCAGGCATTAACATTCCGAAAGAAGGATTTTTAAAAGCGGCATACGACGTATGTAAACAACATAACGTTTTATATATTGCGGACGAAATTCAATCAGGTCTCGGCCGCTCAGGTAAAATGTTTGCATGCGATTGGGAAAAAATTGAACCAGACATGTACATTCTCGGTAAGGCGCTTGGTGGCGGCGTATTCCCAATTTCATGCGTAGCAGCAAACCGCGACATTCTTGGTGTATTCAATCCAGGCTCGCACGGATCGACATTCGGTGGCAACCCGCTCGCTTGCGCCGTTTCCATCGCTGCGCTTGATGTCATCGTCGAAGAAAAATTACCAGAACGCTCATTGGAGCTCGGTCAATACTTCCAAGAAAAATTGCGCGAAATCGATCATCCAGACATTAAAGAAGTGCGTGGCAGAGGGTTATTTATCGGCGTCGAATTACACGTCCCTGCGCGTCCGTATTGCGAAAAACTGCAACAAGAAGGGCTATTATGTAAAGAGACGCATGATACAGTCATCCGCTTTGCCCCTCCGCTCGTCATTACAAAAGAAGAGCTCGATTGGGCAATTGAAAAAGTGAAAAAAGTATTTGAACAGTAAAAAGCTGGGACTCCCCAGCTTTTTATTTCACGACATTACGCAACGTCCCGATTTGTTCAATCGTAATTTCAATTACATCTCCCGACTGTAAAAAGCGCGGAGGATGCATCCCTTTTCCAACACCTGCTGGCGTCCCTGTCGCGATAATATCTCCCGGCTCTAACGTCATTCCTTTCGATAATGTCGCAATGATTGTTGGAATGTCGAAAATAAATTGCGCTGCCGACGCCGATTGCCTCACTTCTCCATTCACTTTTGTTTCAATATGTAACGCATGTGGCTCAATAATTGCCGAACGATGAACGATCCACGGTCCCATCGGACATGACGTATCTAAACTTTTCCCAAGCAAATATTGTTTATGTCTTTCTTGTAAATCGCGCGCCGTCACATCGTTGACAATCGTATAACCAAATACGTAATCGAGCGCCTGCTCTTTCGGGATCGCTTTTCCCTTTTTCCCAATAACAATCGCAAGTTCCCCTTCATAGTCTAACTGATCGGTTACATCCGCATGGCGTAAAATCGTTCCCTCATGCCCGATCACTGTCGTTGGCGCTTTCGAAAATACAATGATGTTTTCGTGATCCGCTACACCTCCCATTTCTTGCGCATGGTCGGCATAATTTTTTCCGATACAAAAAATATTTTTTGTCGGACGCGGAATCGGCGCAAGCAATTGGACATCATGAAGTTCATACATCCACTCCGGCCGCACACGTTCAAGTACACGTTGCACTTTTTCAATAAACGATTCACCAAGTTCTATGCATTCGATCATCGTATGCGGTATCGTTTCATCTGCTTTCGATAAATGAACGACTTTCTTCCCATGAACAACCCCCACAAACACATCCGATCCGGCGTGCGCTGTAACAAATTTCATTTCCTCAACCCCTTTTTCGTATGATCGAACATCATTATTTTCTCTTTTTTATAACTAAACTCCTTTGTAAAAAAATTATTTTTCAGCACATTATACTATTTCCTTTTTCTTCAGAATATGTATAATAGTTTATACATACAGTCGTTTACAGACTGTTGACGAAAATGAAAAATGTTGGTGAACGTTATGTCTCTTTCCCTCATCGAAAAGAAAAGACAACAATTAATTGAATTGGCGCAAATGTACGGTTTTTCTGCAAAAGAAACGATCCAATGTAGCCAAGAGCTTGACGAATTGTTAAATAAGCATTTGAAAGAAGCCGTGCTTTTTCATAAAGAAAAAGAAGACAAGCCGTGTACGACATGATCGACTCATGTCGTTTTCTTTTTTCCATACGTCATCCATCGCCATATACGTTCCAGCGGTCCGATGTCATGTTTTTTAAGCCACCAACGGCTCCAACATATTTGTATGACATATACAACGAGTGCGACAGCGAGCGCTTGTTTCGGTGTTACTTTTCCATACAATCCGAAGCCATATGAATAAAAAATGGTCGTGCAAATGACAGATTGCATAAGATAGTTCGTGAATGCCATTTTGCCGACAGGCGCAAAAAAACGAATAACGTTCGCTGGTACAAACGAAAATGCGGTCAAATAAAACAGAGCGAGCGCAGGACCTCCAATCATATCTTGGGCATACTCGGTTACGATATTTTTTTCGACATACGGGAGCCATTTAAAAACCATACCAACAATAAACGAGCCGATACACCATTTTTGTATCGTAGCGCGATGTCGATTGACATCATGAAACCACTTTTCTTTTGCGATATATGCACCAAATAAAAAAAACGGTAAAATCGTCAATATAAAAATAAATGCTTGTGTCAATGAATTGACGTACAACCAATCATACGCTCGCTGCATAAAAATTTGTTCCCACGTGCCTTGTTGATAATTTGCTATCGCTTGTTGCGCCAACGTCGGTTGTGAAAAATCGACATCGCCACTTATTTTCCACATAAGCCACATTAATACTGTTGAACCGAAAGCCCAACCGCTCCAAAGCAAAAGCGCCCAGTTACGCAACGTTTTTGCAGTCGCTTGAAAAAACGGAAAAAGAAACAAACCAACGACTGCATAGCCGATTAAAATATCACCGTGCCAAATGAAAAACGCATGAATGACGCCAAATAGCAACAACGCTAGCAACCGACGCAAAAAAGCCACTCGAAACTGCTCGCCACCTTTTTCAAGCATCACCCATGCTCCCCAACCGAACAACAACGAAAAAAGCGGATAAAAGCTCGCTTGCACAAATAGATCGACACACAGAAGCAACAAGCGGTCAACACCATCATTCGCAAACACCGAGGCATCGACATACAGCATCGGAAGCGAAAAATCAAGGACGTTCACAAGCAAAATGCCAAGCAACGCCAAACCACGTACTGCATCAATTGTCGAAATACGCATCATCTTCCGTTACAGAAAACTTACAAAACTTTATAAATAATCTATTCATTATTTATAAAG
>NZ_JBTZSY010000100.1:0-1532 GCF_054815885.1 Anoxybacillus sp. TBDG-1 | reverse complement strand
TCAGACTGTTGAAAAACGATTTTGTCAAGGACAAAATCGTTTTTCTTTTGTTAATATATTTAATGGAAAGCCCGTGAAGAAGGAGAGATAGAAGTATGTACCGTCCTTTCTCCAAGTCAGAATTGAAAAAGAACAGAAAAGCGTATGAAAAAATATACGATAAACATCATTTACTTGTTCAGATCGATAAAGTGATGGATTGGGATGACGTGTATTCCTTATTGAAACCGTTTTATTCAAAGGACAAAGGTCGTCCATCCCTTGATCCTTTGATATTAGTGAAAATCTTGATCATTCAATATGTTGAAGGGTTTCGTTCGGTTCGTTTCACCTGTAAGCAAATTGACCAACATATCACGTATCGATGGTTTCTAGGTCTTTCCATGGACGATGCTGTCCCATGTCACTCCAGTGTTTCAAAGTTTTTGCGCCATCGTGTTGATCGAAACGTATGGGAAACTTTATTTGAATATGTACTCTTACAGATTAAAAAAGAAGGTTTCCTATCCCCAGAAACGTGGGCAGCAGATGAAACGGAGTTGAAAGCCAATGCGAACAAGCGGAAACGCGTGAAAGTGGTTCAAAAAGTGGTCGAGAAGGAAGACGAGACCGTGTTACAACTCGTGAACAAGAAGCGCTTACAACACGGGAAAAAGCCTCTGACTCCAAAACCAACAAAAGAGATAGAAAAAGAAGTGATTTGCAGTACCACGGATCCCGATGCGGGGCTATCTGTCAAACATGATCCTCGTGGATTATTCGCTTATCACGATCATCGGATCGTCGACACGCTGCACAATTTCATTTTAGATGCCTATGTGACGTCGGCAAATGTACCAGGGCATCGTGTACTCACGGAACGAATCGAGCGAGTCAAACAACGGATTGGTTATAAACCAGAAAATATCGTGTTAGATGCTGGCTATTATAACGCACGTCTTGGGCGAGAACTCGAAGACAAAGGGATTCATGCCTATGTTTCTTATCGCCGATTTCATCGAAAGGAACACTCAAAATGTCGTTCCAGTCAATTCCGTTTAGTGAAAGAAGACGTCTATGTTTGCCCTTGCGGAGTAAAATTTTCCTATTCTACATCTACTCGATCGGGGTATCATGAATATAAGCCTGACGTCAAAGGTAGTTGCGCGAGTTGTCCTGCGGCGAACGGGAAAGGCGATCGCGTCTTTCGGGTTTCCGTTCACCAGGAGGTTTACGAACAAATGAAAAAACGTCGACTATCTGAAAAAGGAAAGGTTTTTCGACTTGTTCGTCCCGCTACTATTGAACGAAGCTTTGCGGAAAGTAAAGAACTCCACGGGCTTCGTTTTGCACGATACCGTGGAGTTCCATACGTACAGATTCAGGTTTGGATCACCGCCATGATCCAAAACCTCAAGAAGTGGACCAAGTTACGATCCCTTCGATCACATGGTATAGATTTAAGTTACCACAAATAAGGAAAAAAGAAAAGATGAAAAAGTTCACGAGGAAAGTGAACTTTTTCTTGACGTCCTACTTTTTCAACACTTTGA
>NZ_JBTZSY010000099.1:0-1560 GCF_054815885.1 Anoxybacillus sp. TBDG-1 | reverse complement strand
AAAATAGATGAAAAATGGGCTCTCCTCCTGTAAGGTAGTAAGTGCGAAAAAAAAACAACCAAAGAAAGGAGTGGAGCCCATGCAGGATTATATCACAGATGGAGTCACATTGAAAGACATTGAACAGTCATTGTTTAGGCATATGCAAAAAGAATATGGTCAACTGCTTCAACAGCTGTTGGAGGACATCGATCACACATTAGCGGAAAAACGAGATAAAAAACGATATGCGCTCAAAGATAAACGAGTAATACGGATGCAGACGATGTTTGGAGAAGTGGAAATCAAGCGGAACTATTACTTCGATCGGGAAAAACAGAAGTATGTTTGTTTGTTGGATGCCTTTCTTCAGTTTGAGGGGGGACATGGAGTCAGTCCGTTGTTAGAAGAAACAGCGATTCATCTCGCCGTAACGGGTTCTTCGTATCGACAGGCTGCGCAGTCGCTTGAAAAACTGGTGGGATACGCATGTATGAGCCACGAAACGATTCGCCAATCCATCATCGAGGCAGAGGTGAAGGGGCACCGTGCGATGGAGAAAAAAGGGCGTGTGTTTTTTATCGAAGCGGACGGGTTGTACGTGAAACGTCAACGAAGCCGCGTGAAAGGAAAAGAAGAGAAAATCGTGACGATTCATCAAGGATGGGAGAAAAACGGCAAACGGGTTTCTTTGGTAAACCGAAGATACTATGTTCATCAAACGAATGAACCGATTTGGGAAGCGGTAGAGGATTTTCTGATGAAGGAATATGGCTATGATCCGCTTGATGATTGGGTAGTCATCAATGGAGATGGTGCACCATGGATCACAGCGTGTCGTGAATATTTCGGAGATAGAGGGTACTTTCAGCTCGATCGGTTCCATGTGGCGAGAGAGATTCGTCAATTGTTCCGGGGTCATGCGAGATATCGGGTGATTCGAAAAACATTCGCGTCATGGGATGAAGAGGGTGTGTTGCGAGAACTCACAAGTGCCATCGGGACGCTAGAACATGAGGAGAAGGAAAAGCAACTCGAGGCGCTTGTTCGTCGAATCGAGGAGATGCCAGGATGTTTGCGTGACTATCGCGTATGGTTGAAGGAAAAAGGGATCGACACGACAAACATGAGAGCGATGGGGAGTGCGGAAGGAACGATGCATGTGTTTGCGAAACGAAGTAAAAACGGTCGAAGTTGGAAAGATGCAGGGATTGAAGCGATGTTGCGTGCGATCGTCGCGATAAAAGATACGTTACTCATTCGGACACGCCGTGGGGTGATGTATGGCGTGGAAGAACGAGAAGAAACGAAACGAGAAACGATCGTGAAAAAGGCGCTGAAGCGCGTGCAAACGCAAATGGCAGAAGTGGTACGAGATAACATCCCATACCTTCGCCAATCTTCAGGGGCACCGATTTACGAGGTATTGCAAGCATTGAAAGGTTTTTAAAACGAGAGAAAACGCACATACCTACAGGATGAGAGTGAGTAAAAGCGCTTACATATAACGATTTTATAAAACCATATATAACCAAAAAAATCGGTCGAGAAAAAAATCTCCCACAAAGTCTTGACTCAAAC
>NZ_JBTZSY010000098.1:0-1618 GCF_054815885.1 Anoxybacillus sp. TBDG-1 | reverse complement strand
GCTAACATGTTTCTGGGATTGAGTGGAAATCACAGAAAATGGTGAAGACCCGAAATAAATATATGTGATCGTACCATGTATCAAAAGAAGTATTGGGATATAGAAACTAAAATTCAAAAAGAGAAATATAATAATAAAGATGTTGATTATTGGATATGTGGTTATAAGGAATTGTTAAAGGATTCAATAGAAAAATGCTTACAAAGCGATGTGGGGATTGGTTTGTTTCTTAGTGGTGGGATTGATTCAGCTGCTATCGCAGGAATAGCATCCAAAAGAGAAAATTTCCATACTTTTAGTGTACTGAGCCAAAGTACATTTACAAATGAAGATGCTAAATATGCACACTTAATTTCTAAAACATTTAATTTACCCAACCACCAAGTTATTTTTGATTGGCAAGATAATGAATTATTGACACCTCAATGTTATAAGCATCTACTATGGATAACTGAGACTCCATTTTGTGGACCTGAACAATTTTATAAATATAACCTACACAAATATGCTAAACATATAAGACCTAATATAAAAGTAATACTTACAGGTCAAGGAAGCGATGAGTTTAATGGTGGTTATAGCAGAATGTTCGCTCCAGAGGACGAAAAAAATTGGAATGGATTTATTTCTTCTTTAAATATTCTTGAGAGAAACAGGATAATTAGTTCATTAAAAACTAATATAAACGTTTGGGAAGAACACTTTGTTACGAACCCAATATCTACTAAATTCCTTAAAAACCTAGGGGATAATAGTAATCTAACACCATGGCAATCTTATACCTTAACAAAGTATAGAGATTTACAAATGTATAATTGTTGGCATGAAGATAGGATAGCTGCTGCCAATCATATTGAAAATAGAGTTCCATTTTTAGATCATAGGCTTGTAGAGTGGATATTTTCCATACCTGAAGAACTACACCCGAAATTACTTTGGGATAAAAAGATTTTAAGAGAGGCAATAAAGGAATATCTTCCTAAAGAATACTGTAATCGTGAAAAAGTACCTTTCTTTTATGGAAAAGACGTAAAGTATACACATAGGATGATGTTAAATTTATTAAATTTTAATAATTCAGAGTTATTACAAGAAGCTTTTTTAAATGAATATACAGAAAATATTATTGATTTTGATAAGATTAACGTTATCTTTAAAAATATTCAGGAAGATCCAGAAGCCTATGGTACAGAATTTCTATTAAGATTGGTAAACATGGGTTTACTTTCAAATATGATTAATCAAAAAACTGTATTAGAAAGTCCACAAGATAAAATACTAACTGCAATTAATGGGGAATGGACAGATATTGAAAATGAAGTTTCATCTAAATTTAACAAACATAAAGAAATTAACCTTGGACATGTTCCGTCTTTTAAAGAGGGGGTAAAATTAGTAAAGCTATATAATAACAAAGTTGAAAATGATTTATATTACATAGTGGTCAATAACATTATTGAGTTTTCTTTATCAAGAAAAGAAGTTGGCGAATGGATAGACGTATTACAAGATATTGATGGTAATAAAACATTAAATCAGATCTTAATCGATACTAATATAAAATTGGTTCATCACCAAATTTTGTGATTTAGTGACAAAAAAGAGAAAGCACTGACGA
>NZ_JBTZSY010000097.1:0-1654 GCF_054815885.1 Anoxybacillus sp. TBDG-1 | reverse complement strand
CGTCAGTGCTTTCTCTTTTTTGTCACTAAATCACAAAATTTGGTGATGAACCATTTTTTCTAACTCTTCTATTAAACTTGTTTCATTCTCAGAATAACGCAATTCAATGACAAAACTTCGATCAATAATCTTTGGACTTAATCCTTTCACAGTATGATCCATATTCATCGTGCCAATAAATCTAACATTACTCGGGATTTCAAACTCTGCAGGATACCGATAGCATAAATCAAAACAATTTTGTAATTTCCTTCTCTCAGAATCGTCTTGTATTTGTGATAACTTTTCCTCATTAAGAAGTGCGTATCCATGTTCGTCCACAATGATGTAAGGTTCAATCATTTTGTAGGCTAACTCTTGAAAATGTTTAGCATAGAGGGTAATCTTAGGTGTTTCTTCTTCTCTAGCACTCAGAAATTCCGCAAAATAATACTCTACGTGGGACAAGTTCATCTCGTCTAAGCAAACTAAATATAAAGAATTCGGATTTTCCCTTACTTCTACTAGCGCATCTAAAAATTCAGTAGACACATATTGATAGTCAATTGGATTAAAAAATCCAAGTATATCTCGCTTATCTGTCCAGCTTGACTGGACTCTGATCGTACATGTCTTTGCTCCTTTAATAATTTTTGAAAAACCTCTCGCTAGACTAGATTTCCCCGTTCCGCTCGGACCATGCAAAATGATGAGTTGATTTGTCTTCAACGCACCTACAAAACATTCAATCGCATCACGTTCGTACTGTAGATCACATTGAGCATGCAAAGCCCCTCGGATTGTGTCAATAATGTCTGTTTGACTACTCCACTGAATCGTGTTCAAATGACTTAAATCGTTATCGTACTCCCTCATAAGTAACGATGGTGGCGGCACAAGACGAAGACGATCAAACTGCGCCAGCAAATACCTTTCATGTTCTTTTAGTTGTTGCTCCATATCGTTTAACTCTTGACTTTTCTTTTTAGCCATCTCTTCCCGATTTTTTAACTCTTCTTCTCGTTTCTCAAGATCTTCGAGCCGTTGTTCAATCTCATGTCGCTTTTCATCATAAGCTTTTTCAAATTCCTGTAATATAAAGTGGGATAGTTTTTCTAAAGAACCTAGCTGTTCTGATAGCTTTTTTACAACTACCTCTCCTAAGCAATCCATTAACCTTGTTTCAAAAGGGACCCCTCTAATAGAATTAATCTTTATGGAAACGAGCCCTTTCATCCGTTTTTCTATATTTTTTTCTATCCTATCGATTTTTAACGCTTCAGGTGTGGCAACAATAATATCTCCTTCATTGAGTAATTTTTTTTCTTTCTGCAATAAAAATGATACATTCCACTCTTTATCCTCAAAAGGCAACATAAAAGGAGAAAGCGTATTTGGATTTAATACTTCCCCAAAATATAGTTTTTTTCCATCTGGAATGTTTATAACACTTGTTATTTTTAAAATAAGTCGATTGCTCAATCCTTCTTTCGATTTACAAAATCGCTTATAAAACTGGTTCGCTTCTTCTTGAGTCCAGCTAGTAGGAATCCCTAATTCATCCAAAATGGCATCTAGTTGTTGTTGCAAACACATTGTTTGTGTCTCTGTCAACGTTGCTCTCTCCTCGTATAGTATGTTTAGAAAGATTTTTAAATCGAACTTCCAGTTCGAT
>NZ_JBTZSY010000096.1:0-1795 GCF_054815885.1 Anoxybacillus sp. TBDG-1 | reverse complement strand
TCGTCAGTGCTTTCTCTTTTTTGTCACTAAATCACAAAATTTGGTGATGAACCTTATTTTTAAAAAGAGGGAGGTATGTATTAAAATGTATAATTCAGTAAAAGACTCTGTTCTAAATGAAATAATTAATCCATTAACAATCGATGATTTTTTAAAATCATATTGGCCTAAAAAACCCCTTGTATCTAATGGAGACCCAAATCGATTTGATGTTATTCCAGGATTCGACCAAATTAAAAATTTAAATGATATTCTGGAAATATATAATAACCCAGTAATGGTTGTAGGAAACGCCGTTATTGAAGAGTCTGGGGGTATAATGGATAGATTGTTAGTTCCATCTAATGAAGCTTTACAGTGGTATGAAAAAGGGGCTGCTTTAGAATTTGATTTTACTGATTTATTTATTCCCCGATCTAGAAGATGGATTGAAAGTTTAAAAAGTGATTTACGATTACCCGAAGGAACTTTATCTAAAGTAATTGTTTATGCTGCCAAGAATGGTGGGGGATTTAAGGCACATTTCGATGCTTATACAAATTTTATTTTCCAAATAAAAGGAGAAAAAATATGGAAACTATATGAAAATCATAATGTAGAAAACCCTACCTTACATTATGACTTAGCAGAGGCTCCTTATTATCCTGAAGAATTAAAGAAATATTGGACAGGAGAGCCTCCAGCAGAGGATCTTCCAGACGCAGATGTAGTAAAATTGACACCAGGATCAATGTTATATCTTCCAAGGGGAGTATGGCATTCTACAAAGTCAGATGAAGAAACGTTAGCAATTAATATAACTTTTGGACAACCTACTTGGTTGGATCTACTACTTTCTGAAATGAGAAGCCGCCTTGTAAGTAATAATAAGTGGAGAGAACTTGCACTAAATTATAATTCTCTAAATAATGAAGAGAAAAATAAAGTATTCAAAGATATTGACAATATGCTTTCTTTATTAAGAAAAGAAGTAGAAAAGATTACTCCTGGAGACTTATTAAAACATCAATCTGGAGACTTTGACCCATACCAGTCTACCCAACTAGTATTTAGACAACTATTAACTCGTTATTAGAAATAAAAAGTGAATGTTTGTAAATCCTGAATCCGTGACAAAACATCTTTACAATGATCACAAACCATTGGTACGATAAAGGAAAACTACGTTAACGACTTTTCATCAAGTAGGTGAATGTCATGAAAGATTTCCCGATTCGGTTTGTGTTGACAAATGAAGCGATTACTCCAAGTGCTGGGCTTGCTCTTGTGGGCTACTTACTACACCAAACGAAACTGGATAAACAACTAAGCGCGCTTCGGCTTCGAACCGTTCGTCGAGACGTGCACATTTCCCACATAGCGACGTCATTCTTGCTTACCACAGGAAAAACGGGTTTTGATCATATCGAAGCGGATCGTCAGGACGATCTCTTTTCGACATCGATGGGGATTCATCATCATATCCGTCAAGTTTAGCGCTAAAAATCGTTCTATCCATACACAGTGTTTGTGCCCATCGGATGAAGAAAAGAATATTTCTCATTTTAGGCATGCCAAATAACCCTCCCAAAGAGGGTTGTTTGGCATTTTTATCAATAATATTTGCTCTTCACCACAAGTTGTACTTGAGATTTTAAGATAGGTATGCATAGGGAAAATAGAGAGTTCAAAACATGCCAGTTCTTCTTTAGTAACTATTCAGCCACATCATAAAGTGAGCTGAATATTTTTTGTATTTCCTGTCTATCCTGAAAACAAAATTTGGCAAAAAACAACCCCCACCTAGCCTTTGGAA
>NZ_JBTZSY010000095.1:0-1882 GCF_054815885.1 Anoxybacillus sp. TBDG-1 | reverse complement strand
AATGTACACATTTACCCGCTAATTAGAGAGGCGGGTAAATACTATTTCCAATTTTGCTATTGCTATATCGAACGACTATCCGAAATCAAGCGATACAGACGCAACACATCTGGCGCAACCTCCCGATCAGCTACCGAACGCAGAAACGGAATTTTAAATTCAATCTCCATGTCCGTCATGATCTCCGCAAGCAAGAAATCACGTCGCGACCGTGACGCGTTCATGGCCTCCCAGTATCGCCGCTTGTACTCCGCCAACTTGTCCATGTCCTCACCTCCCTTGTTCTGTGCGTCATCAACGCGCTACCTTGACACTGGGACCCTGTCCCCCCTGCAACCCCTATGCTGACCCACACGGTCGAAAAACGCCCGTGTGGGCATGCGCTGACGCGCCAGCATAGCAGGGGGGACTCCCCAGCGTCAAGGCACGTTCGCTAACGCTCACTTGACGCGCTGTTTTGACGTTCACAGCTTGTTTTCCATTCCCCCCGAAAGTTCTTCAATAAATTTCACAAACTCAAGTTTGTTCGGCATGTCATCAGCAATCATTTTGACCAACTCATTTACAGCTGGAACAATCATTTTTTCCTGCAACTCCCTATTCCTTTTGTGATCAACGACGAACTTCCCGATCACGTATGAACCAAGCGCCGAGATCGTCATCCCCATATCTTCAGCAAGTCGCTGGAACTCCTCTTTGACATCAGTGCGTAGACGAATTATTATCCTTTCATCTCTTGCCAACTGTCCTCACCTCGTTTACTATTTGTCATCATTATTACGCAAAAACTACAAAAAGTCAACATTTTCCGCAAAAAAAATATAGGGCATGGGTCACGTGTCGGTACCCCCCGCGAAAGCGGTGCCCCCCGACACGCAACCCATACCCGAACAATTTTTCGTCATACGAATATCCTTTCGTATATACGTGTACGTACATGTATGTACATGTACGTACGTTTATGTTACAATTGCAAACGCATAGCATTCTTGATATCTTGAAAAAAGTGTGTTTTCTGCTCATCGAAAACACGCTGAAAGTCGATACGCTCTGTTCCCAGCAGAGCATTTTTTATTTTTTCCTGCTTCCTCCGCGTGAAATCTTTCAAACTACGAAAACCCGAATTGATCGCATAGAGTACACAAGCAAGTTCAGCGTCAAGCTTATCATATTGCACAACGGACACAATATATTGCTCGAACACATCGTATGAACTCACAGACTGCAAAAGTTGAAATGTCGTTTCAGGCGGAAAAGCAAGCGTAAACTCTATTCTTGTTTTGACCTCATCTTTTTTCCCTTCTTCTTTTGCTTTGTCGTATATGCGCAAAAAACCATTTGACGATCGTTGTCCGAAATACATCGTTGTTTGATATTTGTTCATCGCCTTTCCTGTCGTCGATACCACGACAACGTTCGAAATCGGAACTGGAATGTCGAAAGCTATATCGACCGACTTTATACTTTTGCGAAACATTGAAAAATCAGACATGCAAAGCCAAAACTGTTTGAAGTCATTGCGATCATGTTTGGAAGGATTGTATTCGACTTTCACGTGAAAACGTTCTTTGACCAGCTTCGCATTTTCTGAATTATGATGATATGCAACATAAACTGCCCCGTCACCTTGTCCAATATGAAAATTATATTTGTATTCGCTATGCCCTTTCCCAAAATCACGCCTTACATTCAAAAAACCCATCTTTTCCACTATATCCAGCGAATCAGAAAAACGCTGGAAGTCGTCCACGTGAACGTCTTCGATTCGAAAATTTATTCGGTCCAAGCTCATGCGAATTTCCAATTTTTCACCTCCCGAATGTACAAAATGTACACATTTACCCGCTAATTAGAGAGGCGGGTAAATACTATTTCCAATTTT
>NZ_JBTZSY010000010.1:0-70600 GCF_054815885.1 Anoxybacillus sp. TBDG-1 | reverse complement strand
ACAAGGAAGGAAACGTAAACTTTATAAATAATGAATAGATTATTTATAAAGTTTTATAAGTTTTCTGTAACGGAAAAACATGTTTCATGCACAAACATACAAAGGGACAAAAGAAGAAAATTATACGCTTGTCATCGAACAATTAAAAGCGTTAATTTCGGATGAAACAAATGTTGTAGCGAACTTAGCAAATGCTTCCGCTTTATTGAATTATTTTTTACATGATATTAATTGGGTCGGTTTTTACATAGCTGAAGGGAATGAACTCGTGCTTGGACCATTCCAAGGGTTGCCAGCATGTGTACGCATTCCATTCGGCAAAGGGGTATGTGGAACAGCAGCGGCCGAAAAAAGAACAGTGCGTGTGGCGGATGTTCATACGTTTCCGGGTCACATCGCATGCGATGCAGCATCTCAATCTGAAATTGTCATTCCAATGGTGAAAGATGACCGTGTCATTGGTGTACTTGATATTGATAGTCCAATAAAAAATCGTTTTGATGAAGTCGATGAACAACATTTACAACGTTTTGTCGAAACGCTCGTTCACTATCTCAACATATAAGAAAGAGGCCTAAACAAACTGGCCTCTTTTTAATATTCTTGCACAACAACGCGGTTTTTTCCTGTCCGTTTCGCAGTATATAACGCCTCATCAGCACGATTGAATAGCTCCTTTACAGAATCTGCGCGATTTTTCTTCCAATACGATACCCCACAAGAAATGGTCACAGGAGGATTTGTTAACTCGCGAACTTTTTGTACTAAACGGTTTGCAATAGATAACCCCGCATTAATGGACACTTTCGGCAAATAAATGGCGAGTTCTTCCCCTCCCCATCGAGCCCCAATATCATTTTGACGAATGTTTGCTTTAATAATATTCGCTACCTGAATAATGATTTCATCGCCTACTTGATGTCCGTACGTATCGTTTATTTTTTTGAAATTATCAATGTCTATTAAAATAAATGTACCTAGACCGTCCTCTTCCATCGAACGTTGAATGCGCTCATCTAAATAATGACGTGCATATAAATTCGTTAATCGATCTGTAATGACCATTCGTTCGAGTTCTTCGCGCAACGCTGCGTTTGTGAACGCCAATGTCGAATGATGAATAAGCGATTGCAGCAATTTAAACATATCAAACGAAAAATGATATGCTTCTTGATGCAAAACAATTGCTACACCTTTCATCATCCCACGCATCATCGGTACAGCCATGAGCGAACGAAAACGTGTCGTGTAGTTGCTATGAATTTTTACATCACCTAAAAATAACGTATCACGCGGATGTTGAATGCGATGAAAAACGAAATCAACATATGGCTTCGCTTCACGTGATTGGAAAAAATCTGTACTACCAGGAAGTACTTTTCGCTCTTTTTCTTGCAATATAATAAAACCGACTTCCTGCGCATCAAACGATGTTTTAATTTTTTTAATCATAAATCGTAATGCATCTTGAAAGCGTAAATTTGTATTTAAGTGGTGAATCGTCTCGTTAATGAGTTGTAAATCCGCAATTAATCGTTTCGATTGTTCATATAATTTGGCATTCTCTAATGCGCTGCCAGCCGTATTCGCTAATAAGGAAATAAAGCGCATTTCTCGTTCTGGCAGCTCCATAATTGTCGGAGCAATCATTTCGATTACCCCGTAAATGCCTTGGGCTCCTTTGATCGGAGCATAAATGACAGACTTTTTATGAACGAGCGAATCGTGAAGCTGAATTTGTCCTGTCACATACGCCTGCATCGCACCCATATGCTCATCTTCATTTTCAAACGTCAGTAGTTTAATCGGCAAATCTCGATCTGTCGTGCTATCATAAGATAAAAACAAATGGCATGTAAACGTCGGATACACCTCTTTTAACGTTTTCACAATTTCTTCAAGCACGTCCCCAATATGCATAGACGCATGAATTTTTGTTGCCGCCCGATGCAATTGTTCATATCTTTTTTCTTCGCTTAACACTTCGGACACTTTACGAATGCGCGCAAACACTTTTAAAAAATCTCGCTTCATTTGTTTGATAAACGCTTTCGGCAACATATCTCGTTCATGCAGCTGGAAACGAACAAGTCCGCATGAATCTTCTGAAAAATGTATACCAAATTGAACCGTTTTGATCTCGTTGCCACCATCCAAAATCACAACATCGTCAAATTGTTTTTTCAACTGATCATTAAACGGAATGATGTGTTTTTCTCGATGCTGTTCAATCGTTTGGTCTGTCGTCATTTCAGGTTCAAAGGCATGCTTAAACGGGTTCAACGTGTAAAACGTAACATCTAATAAACGAAACTCTTGTTTCAGCAGGGTGATCAGCGCTTGAATCATGCGAGGTAAATCCGTAAAATCTTCTTCGCTTAAAAACCAATCGAAAAACTTTTGTTTAAATATGGCGTATTGATCGCGTTCTTGAACGTTCATTTTTTTCACTCACCCGCACATACTTCCTCTCTTTATATGTATGAACCATATAAATAAAAAAATGATAGTTTCTGTAATATTTCTAAAACTGAAGACCTACTAATTATATCATACCATAATCTTTATGATAAAGACTATACAAAAATTGTTGACTCAGACGAAAAAAAAAACTATAATAGCCTTTGTGTAAAATATTGCAGCCTTTGTGCTCACGTTTGTATGTCCATTTTGTTCCCCATAGAGAGCGTCATTCTCGAATCGGAGGTTGTATCGTGTAACTCTCAGCTGCTAGGGCGAGGATACATGAAAACAAAATGGCGATAAATGGTGAGGCACGACTGTTTTTATTTTACCAAAAATAAAAACAAAGGAGGAGCATTTATGGCTCGTTATACAGGTCCAACATGGAAAATTTCTCGTCGCCTCGGTATTTCATTGAGCGGAACAGGTAAAGAATTACAAAAACGTCCTTACCCACCAGGTCAACATGGTCCAGGACAACGCAAAAAACTGTCTGAATATGGCATGCAGCTTCAAGAGAAGCAAAAACTTCGCCATATGTACGGTGTAAACGAACGTCAATTCCGCAAAACGTTCGAGGAAGCAGGAAAAATGCCTGGTAAACACGGTGAAAACTTCATGATTTTGCTTGAATCTCGTTTAGACAACCTTGTTTACCGTTTAGGTTTCGCACGTACTCGCCGTCAAGCTCGTCAATTAGTCAACCATGGTCATATTTTAGTTGATGGCAACCGCGTTGATATTCCATCTTACCGTGTAAAACCAGGTCAAACGATTTCTGTTCGCGAAAAATCTCGTAACCTTCAAATTATTAAAGAAGCGCTCGAAGTGAACAACTTCGTACCTGACTATTTAACGCTTGATGCAGACAAATTAGAAGGTACTTACACTCGTTTCCCTGAGCGTTCTGAATTGCCTGCTGAAATTAACGAAGCATTAATCGTTGAGTTCTACTCTCGTTAATGAAAAAATCCTCTCTGCTTATAAGCAGAGAGGATTTTTTATGCATAACGAATTAAGTAATACTTCTTCTTACCGCGACGAATAATGGTGAATCGGCCTTCCATGCGATCTTCTTCTGTCATCATTTTACTCACATCTTGTACACGCTCGCCATTTACGTAAATAGCCCCATTTGTGACGTCCTCACGCGCTTGGCGCTTCGATGGACAAATACCGCTTGCAACGAGCAAATCAATAAGTGCTACTTCCTTTTCATGACATACATATGATGGAACGTCTTTAAAACCTTGTTCAATTTCATTTGCTGTTAGTTTAGATACGTCCCCGCTAAAGAGTGCTTCGGAAATATTGATCGCCTGCTTCAACGCTTCCTCTCCATGAACGAGACGTGTCATTTCCCCAGCTAACGCCTTTTGGGCTGCACGTTTTTCTGGAGCTTCAGCCGTTTGTCTTTCCAATTCAACAATTTCTTCGTGCGATAAAAACGTAAAGTATTTTAAATATTTTACAACATCACGATCATCTGTATTAATCCAAAATTGATAAAACTCATATGGCGACGTTTTATCAGCATCAAGCCATACGGCTCCTCCTTCCGTTTTACCAAACTTTGTGCCATCTGCTTTTGTGACGAGCGGAACAGTTAATCCGAATACTTTGGCATCTTCTTCTGTTTTCCGAATGAGCTCTAATCCGGCTGTAATGTTCCCCCATTGATCACTACCACCTACTTGCAACTTACACCCGTACATTTCATACAATTTTAAAAAGTCGTACGCCTGTAAAATCATATAACTAAACTCTGTAAACGAAATTCCCGTTTCTAATCGCGACTGTACAGATTCTTTCGCAAGCATGTAGTTAATTCCAAAGTTTTTCCCAACATCACGCAAAAACGTAATCACATCGAGCGAACCGATCCATTCGTAGTTGTTGGCAATAATAGCCCGATTGTTGTCGCTGTCAAAATCTAAAAAGCGACTTAACTGTTGCTTAATTCGCTCACTGTAATATGCAACAGTTTCTTTTTCATTCAATTTTCGCTCTGCTTTTTTCCCGCTCGGATCTCCAATCAATCCTGTTGCCCCACCGACGAGCGCAATCGGCTGGTGACCAGCTTGTTGGAAGCGACGTAACATTAAAATCGGGAGCAAATGACCAATATGCAAACTATCTGCTGTTGGATCAAAACCACAATATACTTTTACACTTTCCCCTGCTAACAGCGCTTTTAACCCATCTTCATCCGTCATTTGATTAATTAAACCACGAAATTGTAAGTCTTGAAGCAAATCCATCTCAACCATCCTTTCCTTCCTTGGATTCAAATAAAAAAACTCGTCCTTCACACGAAGGGACGAGTTTCATCGCGGTACCACCCTACTTAGAGAACGTACATGTTCTCTCACTTCATTGACATAACGGTCTACACCGTCTTTTGTTACTTTCGCACAAGCGGTTCACAAAAGATGCTCACGGAGGTAATTCATGCTCACCTATGCGCTAGTTCGCACCAACCACTAGTTCTCTGTTCGCAGGGAGATCAGCACTACTCGTTCCGCTCATCGCTCGACTATTTACATATCAGCATACTCTCTTTTATCATAAATCATAAATCATTGTCAAGATCTTCAAACAAATTTAGACATTCTCCGATACGAACTGACAAATTATGATATAATAATGAAAATACAATATGGATGGGAGGTCACTATGTCAGAAAAACAAGTCCGATTCTCATGGCAAAAACTATGGCGTCATTTTACGATTACATACGAGGTCATTTGGAACGTATGTTTAATTATATTGATTGTAAGTTTATGTGCGTTTAGTTTTGCCTTCGGTGTTGGCGCGGGATATTTTGCGTCTCTTGTGAAAGATGCCAAGCCGATTCCGTACAAAGAGATGAAAAAAGATATTTATAACTATGAAGAAACCACTCATATTTATTTCGCCAATCGTGAATATCTTGGCTATTTTCGTTCAGATTTAGAACGCGATGAAATTAAACTTTCGCAAGTTTCTCCTTATTTCATTCAAGCGGTCATCGCAACAGAAGATGAACATTTTTATGAGCATAAGGGAGTTGTACCAAAAGCTATTATACGTGCCATTTTTCAAGAAGCAACAAACTCCTCCACGCGTAGCGGAGGAAGTACGTTAACACAGCAACTTGTAAAAAATCAAATTTTAACAAGCGAAGTATCATTTGAACGAAAAGCAAAAGAAGTGTTGCTTGCTTTACGCCTTGAGAAGTTTTTTTCGAAAGATGAAATTTTAGAAGCATATATTAACGTTGTGCCGTTTGGACGAAACGCATCCGGACGAAATATTGCCGGCGTTCAAGCTGCTGCCAAAGGCGTTTTCGGCATCGATGCGAAAGAACTAACGTTGCCACAAGCGGCTTTTTTAGCTGGATTACCACAAAGTCCGTTTCGCTATACACCGTTTACAAGCGAAGGGGAGTTAAAAAACGATTTATCCCCAGCGCTAAATCGGATGAAAACTGTATTATCGCGCATGAAAAAAGCGGGATATATTTCAGAAGACGAATATAAAGAAGCGCTAGCGTACGACATTACGAAAGATTTTGTGTCTTCCTTACCTTCTCCTGTTGAAAAGTACCCGTGGCTGACGTTTGAAATCGAACGACGTGCAAAAGATATTTTTATCGATTTATTAGCTAAAAAAGACGGATATGAACGACAAGATGTGCGCTCAAACGATCAACTATATAGAGAATATGCTGAGAAAGCAGAAAAGCAACTACGCCAAAATGGTTATACAATTTATACAACAATTGATAAAAACATATATGAGCGAATGCAAGCAATCGTTGAAAAATATCCGTACTTCGGAAGCGATACGGTCGTGCGCAAAAAGGATGAAAAAACAGGACAAATCATTTCCGTTCGTCAGCCGGTAGAGGTCGGAGCGATGTTAATTGAAAATAAAACTGGGCGTATTATTAGCTTTGTCGGTGGACGAGATTATAAACGGGAACAACTCAATCACGCCACACAAGCTTATCGTTCAAACGGTTCAACAATGAAACCGCTTCTTGTTTATGCACCAGCGATGGAAATGGGTATCATTCAACCTGGATCTGTTATTCCAGATATTGATTTAGAAATTCCAACGAGTCAAGGACCATATCGCCCCAAAAATGCGGATGGCAAAACACATGGCTTAACATCGGTTCGCCATGCGCTAAAAAAATCGTATAACATTCCTGCCATTCGGACATATGCGCGCATCATCGATCAACGACCCATTTCATATTTAGAAAAAATGGGCTTTACAAGTTTAACAACAGGAGATGGAAGCAACTTGTCGCTTGCGCTTGGCGGTTTAACAAAAGGGGTAACGATTGAAGAAAATGTAAACGCATATGCTACGTTTGCGAATGGTGGAAAGTTCATCGACGCGTATTTAATCGAAAAAATTGTCGATAAAAACGGGAACGTTGTATATGAACACGAGCCAAAACCAGTCGAAGTGTTTTCACCTCAAACAGCCTATTTAACAATTGATATGATGCGTGATGTCATTCGCTCAGGTACAGCTGCTTTTTTAAATGGCAAACTAAAATTTTCAGCCGATTGGGCAGGAAAAACAGGAACGAGTCAAAATACGAAAGATGCTTGGTTTGTCGCAACAAATCCAAATGTCACGTTCGGCACTTGGATGGGATACGATACACCAAAGCCTCTGGAAAAAAGCTATAAAGGATTGTCATATTCCCAAAGAAACTTATTGCTATGGGCACAGTTAATGAACGGGGCATATGATATTCGCCCAGAACTAATCGCTCCGAAAGAACGATTCCATATGCCTGGAGGAATTGTTCAACGCTCATATTGTGCAATTTCTGGATTGCTCCCATCAGAAACATGTAAACGATTCGGACTTATCGAAAGCGATTTATTCAATACGGCATTTGTGCCGAAAACAGAAGATACGTATTTGATTAGCGGAGCTTTCGTTGAATTAGATGGAGAGAGATATGCCTCTTTACCGACAACACCAAAAGAATTTACAAAAGAAGGCGTAATGATTGACGCTTCGTTACTTGAACAGTGGGGCATTCAGCATATAAAAGATTTGGGCAAATTGCTTCCACAAAACGATCAATGGAAGCATGTATTTGTGGCAAAAACGCTTCAAGAAAACGGGAAAAAACCGGATCCACTAGCTGCACAACAAAAAGGAACCGCACTCGTTTGGAACGAACATCATGAACAAGATGTCATTGGATATCGTGTATACTATACAGCATCGGAAACAGCTCCGTTTCAAGTCATGGCAACGATACGCAAAGGAGAACAAAAAAGCGTACCGTTAAGACAAGGTATGTATTACGTTACTGCTGTCGATATTGCTGGATTGGAATCGAATCCGTCAAATATCGTCCGTATGCTGCCTGCTTCATCACCTGGGCAATCAACAAATGAAGAACCGACAGAAACACAAACGGAAGAACAGCCATCAACCAATTAAAAAAATCGGGCTATGCCCGATTTTTTTAATCTTCCATTGTTGATAAATCGCCTGTCGGTAAGTTTAGTTCCCAAGCTTTCAAGACGCGACGCATAATTTTTCCACTTCTCGTTTTTGGCAATTTATCGCGAAACTCGATTTCACGTGGTGCGGCATGCGCAGCTAAACCTTTTTTTACAAAGTTGCGAATATCCTCTTTTAGCTCTTCAGACGGCTCGTACCCTTCACGTAAAGCGACAAACGCTTTAATAATTTCACCGCGCACCGGATCTGGCTTTCCGATGACACCAGCTTCTGCAACAGCCGGATGTTCAACGAGCTTGCTTTCTACTTCAAATGGACCAACGCGCTCCCCTGCTGTCATAATGACATCATCAATCCGACCTTGGAACCAGAAGTATCCGTCTTCGTCCATATATGCCGAATCACCAGAAACATACCAATCACCAGGCAAGAAATACGATTCGTATTTTTGTGGATTGTTCCAAATTGCGCGCATCATCGATGGCCAACCTTTTTTAATTGCTAAATTCCCCATGCGATATGGCGGTAGCTCATTTCCTTGATCGTCAACGATTGCAGCTTTTACTCCTGGAATTGGTTTACCCATCGATCCTGGTTTAATTTCCATACACGGATAGTTGCAAATGAGTTGTGCTCCTGTTTCTGTCATCCACCATGTATCGTGAATACGGCGATTGAACACTTTCATTCCCCAACGGACAACTTCTGGGTTTAAAGGTTCCCCGACGCTTAAAATATGACGAAGTGAACGTAAATCAAATTTTTTCACAAGCTCGTCCCCAGCCCCCATCAACATGCGGAATGCTGTCGGTGCACTATACCATACCGTTACACCATAATCTTCAATCGTTTTATACCACGCCTCAGGATTAAAGCGACCACCGACAATGACGTTAGATGCCCCGCAAAGCCATGGACCGAAAATACCGTAAGATGTTCCAGTCACCCAACCTGGATCAGCTGTGCACCAATATACATCGTCTTCTTTTAAGTCTAATACCCATTTGGCCGTTTGATAATGTTGAATCATGGCGTTATGCACATGCAATACACCTTTTGGCTTTCCAGTTGAACCAGATGTATAATGTAAAATAAGTCCATCCTCACGTCCAACCCATTCAATATGAAAATGTTTGCTTGCTGCGTTCATTCGTTTTTTCAAATCAAAAAACGGACCTTCTTCTTTAATGTCATCGCCAACTAAAAACACGTATTTTAATGCCGGCAATTCATTTACAGGTACACGCGGTAAAAGTTCAGGAGTCGTAATAATAACTTTTGCCTCGCTATCTTCTAAACGGTCACGGACTGCACCTTCCATGAACGCCTCAAAAAGAGGTCCAACAATTGCACCAAGTTTAATCGCACCAAGCACAGAGAAGTATAGTTCAGGCGAGCGAGGCATAAAAATGAAGACGCGGTCACCTTTTTCTACATCAGCTACTTCTTTTAATACGTTGGCTACTTTGTTTGAAAACTCCTTCATTTCTTTAAATGTGTACTTTTCTTCTCTTGTCGCATCACGATAATAGAGAGCCACTTTGTTTTTTCGAAACGTTTCTACATGACGATCAATCGCTTCATACGCCATGTTTACTTTTCCTGTTTCATACCACGAAAAATGCTTTTCTGCTTCAGACCAGTCAAACGTTTGATACGTTTCTTCGTAGTTTTTCAAGTTGAAATCCCCTTGAATGACTGGTAGCGTTTCCACCTTAATCATCCCAAACTCCCCCTTGTTTGAAAGTGTTTACATTCGTATTATATTATACTATAAACAATTTCTCAATTTTTAAAAAATTTTCATTAATGTTTATTATGAAAACGATTTAATTTTTATTTTTTTATGTATAATTGAAGTGAGATTATTTCAGTAGGCGGTGGGGCAATGGAGCATAAAAAAACATATAACGCAAAACAATTAAAAACACCGAAAGGAACGTTAATTATTGAAGGACCAATTTCTCCAGAAAAGTTGGCTAGCTATGAATTCCATTATGATTTAACAGCGTTTCGGCAACCGCACCAGCAACATCAGGCACTCATCGAAATTGCTGGGCTTCCAGAAGGACGAATTATTATTGCCCGCCACGGTCATACGATCGTTGGCTACGTCACTTTTTTATACCCAGACCCACTTGAAAGATGGTCGCAAGGAAAGATGGAAAATTTAATCGAGCTCGGTGCAATCGAGGTCATTCCAGATTTTAGAGGATGCGGTGTTGGGAAAAATTTATTGAAAGTAGCTATGATGGACGATGCGATGGAAGATTACATCATTATTACAACCGAGTACTATTGGCATTGGGATTTAAAACGAACCGGATTAAACGTATGGGAATATCGAAAAGTAATGGAGAAAATGATGAACGCAGGTGGGCTTGTTTGGTACGCAACGGATGATCCGGAAATTTGTTCGCATCCGGCAAACTGCTTAATGGCGCGTATTGGGAAGCGCGTCGATCAACAGTCGATCCAAAAATTCGATCAGCTCCGTTTTATGAACCGCTTTATGTATTAAAAACAAAGGGGATGGGGAAATGATTGTCGAACAAATGATGAAAACGGATGTTATCGCATTAAAGCCATCAAATACAATTGCTGATGCACTAAACATTGTTAAGCAAAAAAATATTCGTCATTTACCAATTGTTGATGATGAATATCATGTCATTGGTATCGTTACGGATCGCGATTTGCGCGATGCACGTCCATCGATTTTCCATGCGAACGAACACCTTGAAGATTTACAAAAGCCGTTAAGTACCATTATGAAAACAAATGTCATTACAGGGCATCCGCTTGACTTCGTTGAAGAAGTAGCAGCTTTATTTTACGAACATCGCATTAGCTGTATGCCTATCGTTAAAGAAAATAAACTTGTCGGCATTATTACAGAAAGTGATTTGTTATATACACTTGTACAATTAACTGGAGCTCATCAACCCGGTTCGCAAATCGAAATTAAAGTACCGAACCGCGCCGGCATGTTAAGTGAAGTCGCTTCTGTTTTTCAAAGAAGAAACATGAATATTTTAAGCATTCTTGTCTATCCTGACCAAGATGAAATGTATAAAGTGCTCGTTTTTCGCATTCAAACGATGAACCCGATGGCGATTATTGCTGATTTAAAAGAACAAGGATACGATGTATTGTGGCCAAACTTGCCGGGGGTTTCATCATGAGCAAAAATAGCGTATTCATTTATTCCGATGCGTTTCAAACGTATAAATTCCATGATCGCCATCCATTTAACCAACTACGCGTCAAACTAACGTATGATCTGTTGCAAACGCTTGGCGCGCTACATGACGGACAAATTGTAGCACCACGTCTAGCGACAGACGAAGAATTAGCGCTTGTGCATGATTTAGATTACATTGAAGCAGTAAAAAAAGCAGGAAAGAGGCAACTACCAGAAGATGTTGCACTCAACTATGGATTAGGGACCGAAGATACACCGATTTTTCCAAACATGCATGAAGCGAGCGCCCTTCTTGTTGGGGGAACGTTAACAGCGGTTGATTACGTGCTTTCTGGCAAAGCTGAACACGCGCTCAGTTTAGGCGGAGGGCTTCATCATGGATTTCGAGGTAAAGCATCCGGTTTTTGCATTTATAATGACAGTTCTGTCGCCATTAAATATATGCAAGAAAAATATAGTGTTCGCGTCTTATACGTTGACACAGATGCTCATCATGGAGATGGAGTACAATGGACATTTTATGACGATCCAAATGTTTGTACATTTTCGATTCACGAAACAGGACGTTACTTATTCCCCGGTACAGGAAATGTCAATGAACGAGGACAAGGGAAAGGATACGGTTATTCGTTCAACATTCCTGTTGATGCGTTTACAGAAGATGAGTCATGGCTCGCTGCATATACGGAAGCTCTAATTGAAATCGCTGATTTTTTTCGCCCTGACGTCATCTTGACGCAAAACGGTGTCGATGCTCATTATTACGATCCGTTAACTCATTTATCTGCGTCCATGCGCATTTATCGTGAAATCCCAAAACTGGCACATCAAATTGCACATCAATATTGTGGCGGTCGTTGGATCGCAGTTGGTGGCGGCGGATACGACATTTGGCGCGTCGTTCCACGTGCATGGGCGCTATTGTGGCTTGAAATGACAGAACAATCCGATATTTCTGGTCCTTTACCGAAAGAATGGATTGCTCGTTGGCAACCTCATGCTCCTGTTTCTTTGCCACGCGAATGGGATGACCCAGAAGACTTATATCCACCCATTCCAAGAAAGGAAGAAATTACAGAAAAAAATGCCCAAACTGTCATGAAAGCACTTCAGCCAATTCGAAGTAATAAACAACGGTTAAACTTATAACAAAATAACAAGGGTGTTCCGAAGGTTTCGGACACCCTTTGTTTCACATGAAATATACTTTGTTCTTTAAGAAAAAATCTAGTTAGCCACCTATTTTGTCGAATCGCGATATTCAATACGGTGCGGCAACACAACGATGTGATTGTCGACATGCTCTTTATTCATATATTTCGTTAATAAACGCATCGCCACAGCCCCAATATCGTACATCGGCTGGACTACCGTCGTCAATTTCGGACGAACCATTGTTGCCAAGCGCGTATTATCAAAACCGACAACTTCTAAATCATCCGGAATGCGTAAACCACGATCTTGTGCCCCGTGAATGACGCCGAGCGCCATTTCGTCGGTTCCAACGAAAATCGCTGTCGGTCGCTCTGTAAGTTCGGCTAGCTTTTCATATGCTTCCATGCCTGAATCGTACGTATAGTCTCCTTCTACAACAAGCTCATCATCATAAACAATATTTGCTTCTTCTAAAGCGCGGCGATAGCCAGCCAATTTTTTCAGTCCATTAATTGGATCATTTAACGGTCCTGTCACATATGCAATGCGTTTATGTCCTTTTTCAATGAGCATATGGACGGCATCATACGCGGCTTGTTCATAATCAATATTGACCGATGGAATCATATTATTTTTTTCAATTGTGGCAGCTAACACAATCGGTACATCGGATTTTTTAAACTGGTCTACATGCTCCTCAGTTACATCGCCGCCCATAAATAAAATGCCATCAACTTGTTTAGCAAGCATCGTATTTAATAAATGTAACTCTTTTTCTTTATTTTGATCAGAGTTGCTTAAAATGATGTTATACTTATACATCGTTGCAATATCTTCAATGCCACGCGCCATTTCCGCAAAAAAAATGCTTGATATATCTGGAATAATGACGCCGACTGTAGTTGTTTTTTTGCTTGCCAATCCACGCGCTACCGCATTCGGACGATAACCGAGCCGCTCAATCACTTCTAATACCTTTTTGCGCGTCGAAGGCTTTACGTTTGGATTCCCATTTACGACACGTGAAACAGTTGCCATTGACACGTTCGCTTCCCTTGCTACATCATAAATTGTTACATTCATCACATACACACTCCTTTTTTTGCGCTCTATCTATCGAAAACTGTCGTACATCGCAATTTTATGTAAAAATATCATACGATAAATGATTACCTAAGTGCAACGTTTTCACTAATAAATTCATAAGAAAAAGCCGATGAACAATCACCGGCTTTTCTTTTTATGCTTTGACAAATTGTTTTTGAAATGATTTTAATTCTTCCATAAACTCATTGAATTGATCAATATCCATTTGTTGTGCGGAATCAGATAATGCAACAGCTGGGTCAGGATGTACTTCAGCCATGACCCCATCTGCCCCAATGGCAAGTGCAGCTTTCGCACAAGGTAAAAGTAAATCGCGTCGTCCTGTTGAGTGTGTTACATCGACAAAAACAGGTAAATGCGTTTCCTTTTTCAAAATCGGTACGGCTGAAATATCAAGCGTGTTACGCGTCGCCTTTTCATATGTGCGAATGCCTCGTTCACATAAAATGATTTGCCCGTTGCCTTGCGACATAATGTACTCTGCCGCATGAATAAATTCTTCAATCGTTGCAGCTAATCCACGTTTTAACAATACCGGTTTATTTACTTGACCCGCCGCTTTTAACAACTCAAAGTTTTGCATATTGCGCGCTCCAATTTGAATGACGTCAATATAATCGAGCGCTGTTTCAATATCTGCTGGCGTTACAATTTCACTAATGACTGCTAAATCAAACTCATCTGCTACACGTTTTAAAATTTTCAATCCTTCTACGCCAAGTCCTTGGAAGTCATATGGTGAAGTA
Source organism: Anoxybacillus sp. TBDG-1 (assembly GCF_054815885.1). Taxonomy (NCBI): domain Bacteria; kingdom Bacillati; phylum Bacillota; class Bacilli; order Caryophanales; family Anoxybacillaceae; genus Anoxybacillus; species Anoxybacillus sp. TBDG-1. Next base: position 56,437 of record NZ_JBTZSY010000010.1, on the reverse strand, counting down.
CGTGGTTTGTAAGCTCCACCGCGTAACAATTTTAGCCCGTGTCGTTTGATCGCTTGCGCCACTTCTGCCACTTGTTCATAGCTTTCAACTGCACATGGTCCCATAACGAAATATTGATTACCGTCGCCGATTTTTTCTCCTTTTACATCGACAATCGTATTTTCTGGCTTTTTCTTTCTTGATACAAGCAATGCTTTTTTATGATCGTCTTCTTGTAAATCGAGCCCTGCTTTAAAAATTTCTTTAAAAATATGTTTTAACGTCGCCGTATCAAACGGACCATCATTATGTTCTAAAATCAAATCTAACATTTTTCTTTCACGAACAGGGTCATAGAAATACGTACCTTGGGCGTCTTTAATTTTCCCAATTTCTTGAACAACCCGACCGCGTTCATTAATTAACTTTAACAACTGTAAATTTAACTCATCAACCTTCGCTCTCAGCTCATCTAATCGTTCGTTACTCATACATCTCATCCTTTCTTTATATAAGCTAAAAAATATGGTACATTTCTATATAATTAGAGATTATTATAAACGAAGTGGATAAAGTTGTCACCCCTTTATTTATAAAACGCGTTTAAGCAATAAAGAATTTTTTAATTTTCGAAAAAGAAGGTGGGAAGCTTGATTTTTGCACTAGACATTGGTACGCGTTCAGTAGTTGGCATTATTTTAAAGGAAACAGACGGACAATATCAAGTTGAAGACATTGTCATAAAAGAGCATGAAGAACGGGCGATGCTTGATGGACAAATTCACGACGTACTTGCTGTTTCTAATGTCATTGTTGACATAAAAAAAACGTTAGAGGAGAGACACGGACCTCTGACACGTGTATGCGTCGCAGCCGCAGGACGTTCATTAAAAACAGAAAAAGGAAGAGCGAATATCTCCATTAAAGGGAAACCTTTGCTCACACATGAAGATGTGACATACCTAGAACTTGCTGCAGTTCAACAAGCCCAAATGACGTTGGCTGAACAATCATCTAACGAAAAAAGTCATCACTATTATTGCGTCGGCTATTCAGTGACGCGCTATGAAATTGATGGTGAGGAAATTGGTAACTTAATTGATCAACAAGGACACGAAGCAAGTGTTGAAGTGATCGCCACATTTTTACCGAAACTTGTCGTTGAATCACTTCTTGCGGCATTGCAACGCGCTCATTTAGAAATGGAGGCGCTAACACTTGAACCGATCGCCGCACTAAACGTTCTTATTCCTCCAACGATGCGCCGATTAAATGTTGCGCTTGTAGATATTGGTGCAGGAACGTCTGACATTGCGATTACAGATCTAGGTACAGTCATTGCCTACGGAATGGTACCGATAGCAGGGGACGAAATTACTGAAGCGCTTTCAGATGCATATTTACTTGATTTTCCTCTTGCTGAACAAGCGAAACGTGACTTGCATTCGAAAGAAACAGTAACGATTACAGATATTCTCGGTTTTGAAACAAAAGTACCTCGCCAACAAATGATTGCAACGATTTCAGACGCGATTGATCGACTCGCTGATGCGATTAGCAAAGAAATTTTAAGATTAAATAATCATCAATCTCCAAAAGCAGTTATGCTTGTGGGGGGAGGGAGTTTGACACCTGAACTGCCAAAGCGGCTTGCCCAAAAACTCCATCTCCCTGAAAATCGTGTCGCTATTCGCGGCATTGATGCCATTCAAAAATTGCATATTGATCAAGAAGAAATGAAACATCGTCCGGAACTCGTCACCCCAATTGGCATTGCTATTGCTGCAAAGCAAACACCGATTCAATACGTAACAGTTGATGTAAACGGGCAATCCATTCGTTTATTTGATATGAAACAACTGACGATCGGTGATGCCTTACTAGCTGCAGGCATTCAATTACGTAAGCTATATGGGAAACCGGGTCTAGCTTGCGTCGTCACGTTAAATGGACAGACGATTACAATTCCTGGGACACATGGAGAACCACCGACCATTTTAAAAAATGGTGAATTGGCAACATTTGATACACCAATTACAAACGGAGATCATATCGTTGTTGAAAAAGGACAAGACGGCAAACAAGCGACAATTCAACTTTGTGACTTACTAGAGTCGTTGCCGATAAAACAAGTGACGATTAACGGACAACTGTACACTATTGAGCCGCTCGTCTTCCGAAATGGCGAACATGTTTCTCTCGATGAGGTTTTATATGACCGCGACGACATTGTCGTTCGTATGCCAGAAACGATTGAACAACTTTTGCACGCAACAAAAAACGACGATCTGCTCAAACAACTCGAACCGTTTACGATCACGTTAAATGGAAAAACAATAACATTTCCTGAATGGTGCGGAACAATGTATCGAAACGGAATTGAGTGCCAGCGTTATACAACATTTGAAGACGGCGATCATATTATTGTTCATGAAAAAAAGCAGCGAACAATTGCTGAAATTGCTGAAACAAAACAGCTAACACTTCATTACTCGATCCCGATTATATTTAACGGCGAAACGTTAACATTAACAAAACAAATTGGTGCTTTTTATCGTAATGGCAAACAGCTGCGTGAGAGCGATTTCGTTCAACATGGAGATGAGCTTCAATTTAGCGAACAAAAAATTGAGCCGTTCATTTTTCAAGATATATTCCAATACGTCCAAGTTGATATTCCTCATGGGGCATCGACAACGTTTACGTTGCTCAAAAACGGTGAACCGACAACATTTTATGAACGGCTTGCACCAGGAGATCGACTAGAAATTATTTGGCATAAGAAAGAGCAACTATGAACGAGCCATAGTTGCTCTTTCTTTTATTTTAAGTTTTCTGGATTTAACGGTTCTAATTCTGGGAGGACAAAACGGCCATCTTTACGAATAAGCACACCATCAAAATAAATTTCACCGCCGCCGTATTCTGGACGCTGAATCATAACCATATCCCAATGAATGTTTGAATGGTTGCCGTTGTATGCTTCGTCATAACATTGTCCCGGTGTAAAATGGAAACTGCCATCGATTTTTTCATCAAACAAAATATCTTGCATCGGATGTTGGATATATGGGTTTACCCCGATCGCAAATTCACCAATGTAGCGCGCACCTTCATCTGTATCAAAAATTTGATTAATGCGCTCTGTATCGTTTGCTGTTGCTTCAATAATTTTTCCATCTTTAAACGTTAATTTCACGTTTTCAAACGTAAATCCTTGATAAGGTGAAGGTGTATTAAATGTAATAGTACCATTAACCGAATCGCGAACAGGAGCCGTATACACTTCCCCATCTGGAATGTTCATTTGCCCCGAACATTTTACTGCAGGAATATCTTTAATGGAGAACGTTAAATCTGTCCCTGGTCCTGTAATGCGTACTTGATCAGTTTTATTCATTAATTCAACGAGCGCGTCCATCGCTTTATCCATTTTTCCGTAGTCTAAGTTACATACGTTGAAATAAAAATCTTCAAACGCCTCTGTGCTCATTTTCGCAAGCTGCGCCATAGATGGATTCGGATAGCGAAGGACGACCCATTTTGTTTTCGGCACGCGAATGTCACGATGCACTTTTTGCATAATCGTTTTTCCGTGAATTTTCATTTTGTCCGCTGGCACATCAGCAAACTCGTTAATATTATCTCCAGCACGTAATCCGATGTAAGCATCCATTTGTTCCATGACATTTGCTTCAAATTCAGCCATCATGTTAAACTGCTCTTCTTGCGCACCAAGTAGAAGCGCACGATCAACTTGATGATCTTTTAATGAAACAAACGGATACGCTCCTACATCATACGCTTCACGTACAAGTGCAATGACGAGCTCCCGTTGCAAACCGAAGTTTTCGATTAATACTTTTTCTCCTTTTTGCAGACGAAGCGAGTAATGAATTAAGTTTTTCGCCAACTTTTCAATGCGCGGATCTTTCATTTATATTCCTCCATTCCATCGTATGTACATGTATATTGTAACCGATCTACAAAAAATTTGGAGTTTTTTGCAGGAATTTTTCTCTTTTTGTCGAATCAAACACAGGATAAATGGAAAGGAGTTTTTTACAATGAACATTGTTTTGTATGGCAGCATTGCACTCATCGCGATCGCCTTTCTTATTTTAGTCATTTATGTCGTCCAAACATTAAAAACGCTTCAAACAACGTTGCAACATGTTGCAAAAACTGTTGAAGAAGTTGAAAAACAAATGCATGAAATCGGAACAGAAACGGCACAATTACTACATAAGACGAACGCGCTCGCAGATGACGTGCATAAAAAAGCGGAAAGCTTACAAAGTGTATTTGATGCAGTCAAACAAGTAGGCGTTACCGTTCAAACATTTAGCGATTCGATTTCAAAAACGCTAGCAACAAACGAAAAAAAAATTACGCAAGCGATTCAATGGGGACAAACACTCATTGAAATATGGTCAAAATGGAAAGAGAAACGAAAATAAGGAGGTATTTATATGTCAAAAAATAGTTCTTTTCTACTTGGTGCAATCATTGGAGGAATTGCTGGGGCAGCAGCAACATTATTTTTATCGAGCGAACGCGGAAAGCAACTATTAAACGAATCAACTGAGCTATTAAATGAATCAACAATTCGTGGCAAACAAATACTAAATAACTTATCCGAAATAAAAAACACAAAAGTAACCGAAGAAAGAAATGGATCAAATGGTGTGGAGCTAAAGAATGAGCAAGAGGAGCAAAAACCACTCTCGTCCATCCCGATTCCTCTTCCTTCATCAGATGTTGAACAGTTGTTAAAAGAAACTGAACAAGCTGTTCATGATGCTGAAAAACGTTTAAATAAAGGAACTGATGCACATGGAGAAAATTGAGACAATAGATCAATTTGAGCAAATCTGTTTGTCACATCGACCATTTTTATTGATGAAACATAGTCTAACATGCCCAATTAGCCATCAGGCGTGGGTGGAGTTCGAACGTTTTACAAAAGATTTTCCGCACATTCATACGTATTATTTACATGTGCAACACGCTCGCCCGTTGTCACAACATATCGCAGCAGTGTTTCAAGTGAAGCATGAATCTCCTCAAGTATTATGGGTAACTGATAAAGAGGTGGCGTGGCATGCTTCGCATCGGAACGTCACATATGACCAAATGAAAAAAGCAACTATGAGCGAGTCATAGTTGCTTTTTATACATGAACGGATTGTTCGTATCTCTGTTGAAATTTTTGAATATCGCCTGCTCCCATAAAAATAAGCACAGCGTGTTCATGCTGTTTTAAAATATCCACTTGCTCCTCATATAAAAGCTTTGCACCATTAATTTTAGCGCGTAAATCTTCAATCGATAGTTTCCCTTGATGCTCCCGAGCAGATCCGAAAATATCGCACAAATATACCACATCAGCTAATAATAAACTTTGTGCAAATTCATGTAAAAACGTTTGTGTGCGTGTATATGTGTGCGGCTGAAAAATCGCAACTATTTGACGGTCTGGGTATTTTTGTCTTGCCGCCTCAATCGTTGCGCGTATTTCTGTAGGGTGATGCGCATAATCATCAATAAGCACTTGTGAACCAAACAGCTTTTCATGAAAGCGACGTTTTACCCCAGGAAACGTTTTTAATCGCTCTTGAATAATACTTACATCAATTCCTTCATAATGACAAAGCGCAATCACAGCGAGCGCGTTAAGCACGTTATGATCGCCATACCTCGGAATATGGAAAGATGCAAAAAATGTGTGGCGCACAAATACGTCAAACGATGTCCCTTCCGGTGTTTTCACAATATTTCGTGCTTGGAAGTCGTTGTCTTCACCAAAGCCGTAAAAGACAACAGGAACTTTAGCTTGAATTTTTTGTAAATACTCATCATCTCCACAGGCGATAATTCCTTTTTTCACTTGCCACGCCATTTGTTGAAATGCTGAAAACACATCTTCAATATTGGCAAAATAATCGGGGTGATCAAAATCAATATTTGTCATAATCGCATAATCAGGTGAATACGCTAGAAAATGCCGACGATATTCGCAAGCTTCAAATACAAAATACTTGCTCCCTTCTCGCCCCTTTCCAGAACCATCACCGATCAAATATGATGTCGGTTCTGCTCCTTGCATAACGTGAGCAAGCAACCCAGTTGTTGATGTTTTTCCATGAGCACCTGTCACAGCGATGCTCGTAAATTTTTGCAAAAACTCACCTAAAAACTGATGGTAACGAATGACAGGTACACCAAGCTCGCGAGCTACCACAATTTCTTCGTGTGTATCAGGAAAGGCGTTCCCAGCAATCACAACCATATTTTTCTGAATATTTTGAGCGCTAAATGGAAAAATACATATCCCCCGTTCTTCCAACGCTTCTTGCGTGAAAAATCGCTTATCGTAGTCTGACCCTTGCACGACACATTTCATATCATGTAATACTTGTGCAAGTGCGCTCATTCCAGTTCCTTTAATGCCGACAAAATGGTAAATAGTCATAAAAAAACCTCCACCAACTATCGTTGATCTATATCACAGTATATGATACACATTCCGTTTTGCTCTTTTCATCTTATGTAACAAACTTCATTATACCATCGTTTGCTCACGATGATAAGAAAAACTGATAGAAGGACGTTCTTCTATCAGTTTTTCCGTGTTACTGAGGTGTATACTCTACTTTTTCAAGACGTGGATTCGGACGATAACGTCGACCTGCTTTCGCTTGATGCTTTCCATTTAACAATACATTGTCTCCCGTAAAACCAATATGCACTTTTAACAAACTACTTCCTACACCATACATATCAACCGGCACACCTTGTTTTTCAAACTCGATAATACGCTGCTCATTAAATCCGCCACTTACAACGATTTTTACATGTTCAAATCCTTCACGATCAAGCGCTTCACGCAAAGCGAAAATCAGTGGCGGGGTGACGCCACGCGGATCAAATGTGCCAAGCACTTCTGGATGGCGAATAAAATATTGATCAATCATCGTCCGAGACGTATCGACCCGAACGGCTTTTAACTTGTCGCCAAATTCGTGCGCTACTTTAAGTGCATCTGTAATACAATCATTATTGTAGTCAACAAGCACAATTAAATCGTCATCTGGATATTTCGCATGATATGCTTTCGCTGCCGCAACTACATCGCCATCAAATAATTGAATGAGGGCATGAGGCATCGTCCCCATGCCTTGTTTTCCCCACCATTCGTTCATCGCATGTGTCGCTTGAGCAGTCGAGCCACCAATAAAGGCTGCGTATCCATCACCAGCTTGCATCATAAAATGGTCATCACGATCTCCCATGAAAATAATCGGCTTTTGCACACCAGATAATGCCGCTGCTTTAACGACGTTATACACGTTTGTTGCTACAGATGTCCGGCGAGCTAAAATCCCGTCAATAATGCCTTCTAAATACCCGAAATTTTGATATGGTCCTGTAATAGTGAGCACCGTCTCAAACGGGCTAATTTTATCGCCGTCTTTCAATGAATAAATTTCTAATTTTTCTGGCTCATCAGCAAACGTATGCAATAGGGCAATAACCTCGTCCGTTCCACATAAAACAGCATGTTCTTTTTGAAAAAATTGCATCGTAACGATATTATTCGGACGAAATTCCTTGACGATTTCACGCGTTTTTAAAAAATATACGGCTGAAAACCAGCCATCTCGCACACGCTCATCAAATTTAAACGTTTTATTTGTTAGTCGTTTAATTTTCCCTTGTAATTTCAACTCGATTTCCTTCATTTTGCTTTCCCCTTCAGCCAGCGTTTTCACGTATTTAGCATAGCATGTTTTCTATTTCACGACTACTCCATCTAAATTGTATCTTGTAGTTGCTCGAGATCTTGTTCATCAATTAACACATCGCGCGGCTTGCTCCCTTTCGGTGCCGATACGATACCACGTTGCTCCATCATCTCAATTAAGCGTGCCGCTCGGTTATAGCCGATACGAAAACGACGTTGTAAACTTGATGTTGAGGCACCGCCTTGTTGAACAACAAACTCACACGCCTCATAAAACAACTCATCATCTTCATCAGCCTGTACATGTTGTTGCAATAGCTCATCATGTTGAAATAAATAAGACGGTTCCATTTGGTGTCGTACATGGGCCACGACACGCTCTATTTCTTCATCCGATACAAAGTTGCCTTGTAAACGAACTGGTTTTGCTGTTCCATTTTCTAAAAATAACATATCGCCTCGTCCAAGTAATTTCTCCGCACCGTTTATATCAATAATTGTACGCGAGTCGATTTGCGACGATACAGAAAAGGCAATGCGCGTTGGGATATTCGCCTTAATTAAACCTGTAATGACATCAACAGATGGTCGTTGTGTAGCAACAAGCAAATGAATACCACATGCTCGCGCTTTTTGAGCAATACGGCAAATCGCTTCTTCCACATCAGCTGGGGCAACCATCATTAAATCTGCAAGCTCATCGATGACAATGACGATATACGGTAAATGTTGTTCCGATTTTTGAGCTTTTCGTATTAATTCGTTATAACGTACAATATCGCGCACACCGGTATGTGCAAATAACTCATATCGCCGTTCCATTTCAGACACAGCCCATTTTAATGCTGCCGTTGCCGCTTTTGCATCCGTAATAACCGGGCTAACTAAATGTGGAATATGATTGTATGGTGCAAGTTCAACCATTTTCGGATCGATCAATAATAACTTCACTTCGTGTGGTGCTGCTTTGTATAATAAGCTCACTAACATCGCATTCATACATACACTTTTTCCTGATCCAGTTGCCCCCGCAATCAACCCGTGTGGCATCTTTTTTAAATCAGTTACAATCGGTTTTCCTGAAATATCCAACCCTAAAGCAACGGTTAATGGGGAGTCCGATTGTTGAAACACCTCGCTTTGTAACACTTCACGAATAAAAACAGGGCGGCTTGATCGGTTAGGTACTTCAATTCCAATCGTGTTTTTTCCAGGAATAGGCGCTTCTATACGAATATCTACGGCCGCTAAATTTAATTTAATATCATCCGCTAAATTCGTAATTTTATTCACTTTCACTCCAAGTTCTGGTTGCACTTCAAAACGAGTAACCGTTGGACCTTGAGTCACGTGAACGACTGTTGCTCCAACATTAAAATTTTTGAACGTCTCGTTTAATCGCTCTGTTTGTTCTTTTAACCACGCTTCATCATCTTCATGACGTATACTTGGTGCATGCAACAACGATAATGATGGGAATACATATGATTGTTTCTGCTGTCGCTCTTTCCATTTTTCTCGATCTTGTTTTAACATCATGACGTTATATGGTACACCGCTTCGTTGTCGCGTTCTTTCCTCATGAACTTGTTCAATTGTTTCTTCCTCCTCATTTTGCTCGACGTGTTCTTCAGCAGCTTCCTTTTCATAAACCACTTCTTTCGCTTCATGAAGTGGCTCACTTACCGGCATATGCACATGTTCATTTGTTTCATCAACAACCTGTCCTTCTACTAACTCCTCTACTTGCGTATGCATACGTTCGTTTGTTTCGACTGTTTCAACGATCGGAAGTTCAAATTCAACAACCACATCATGTTCTTCATTTCGTTCGACACGCTCCATTCGCTTATAACCAAATACAGGCGATGGCACATCGGTCGGGCGAAACGCGCGTGATTCGTTTACTTTGCGCTCTATGCGCTCTGTTTTTCTCTCAAAGGAGACAGTTTGTGGCGATGACCGTTTTTGTTCATATGTTTCCCCTTTTCGTCTTCCCTTTGGTTCATCTGGAATTAACGGAAAGCGAAATTTTCCTCTCGGATACTCATAAACGACTTTTGCCTCAATTTCTTTATATTCGTTCGTCGGTACGGACTGTTGTTGTTTTTGAATCTTTTTTGACTCATGCTGTTCCCCGAATAAATAACGAAATAATGCCTTTAACCAACCCATTCAATCCTCACTCTTTCTTTTGTACATTCGGTCTTATTTTACCACAAAAAAAGCTGACTGCCGCATGGAAGTCAGCTGAAAAATGGTTGACCTACTTCGTACTCATCATGTAAAACAAGAATGCCTTTTTCTTGCGGAGCGTTTGGCAAGTTTAGTTCACGTGCAGAACAAATCATTCCGTAAGATTTCACGCCACGAAGCTCTGCTTCCTGAATGACAAGACCGCTTGGCATGACCGCTCCGACTTTAGCAACCACGACCTTTTGTCCCGCTTCTACGTTGGGAGCCCCACATACAATTTGTAACGTTTCCGTACCAATATCTACTTGGCAAACGCTTAATTTATGAGCATTCGGATGCTTTTCTTTTTCTTTCACGTAACCGACAACAAACTTTGGTGACAAATCAGCAGCTACTTGCTCATCTACACCATTTTTTTGCAATATGTCGTTAATTATCGCAATGACTTGTTCGGTTAGTTCAACAACCCCATTTCCTTCAAATGAGCCATATGTAGATGCATGAAAAATATTGTAGCCAACGGTTTCACCTGTCTGTTCATTAAAAATGCGCACAACGTCGCCTTTTTTCTCAAAAGCGCGCGCTTGTGGATCAACAGCTTTTAATGTAATAAGCAACGTATCGCCAATGCCTTCACGGTTGTAAAATACGTTCATTGTTTCTCATCCTTTCGACGATTTTTTCCGAGAATAAAGATTGGTTGCAGCTGCCCATCTTCGTATGAAAACGAAAGAGCAGTAATCGGCACTCTGCCGCTTGCAAAAAAACTCATTGTCAGCTGTGCAAGTACATCATAGCCGATTTCGTTCTCAATGTCAGCAATAATGAGCACATCTTGATGAGGAACAGCAAGTAACATCGTTCCTTTTATTTTTTCAGCAAACTTTTTTAAAAAAGCATCATTTAGTATGCGACTTGCATCATATCCGTCATTTGTGTTTATAAAATAAAACGTATTGCCAGCGACACGGTCTTCTTTCACCGTTGTCGGCAATGAACGAACATTAAAACGTGCAATCTCTTTTAATTTTTGCACATCCCAGCGCTCCGATTCAACTAAACGTTCATCGATGAGGCGATACGTTGTTCCTAAATCAAGCGCATAATAAATGCGCGTTTCTGCTGTATGTTCGTCATAAATAAACATCGCCCCTTCATTCGTTTTTGTCGGAAATGAAGCAGAGCGAATGACCGGATATATATGTTTTTCTTTTCCTTGTAGCCGTGAATCGTCGTGCAATGCCGTTAACGTTTGCTCGACATAATAAATCACTTCGTCAATGGCACGCTCTTTTTCAAGCCCCCATTTTGCAATAATAGGGGGCAAGGAGATGGTCACTCCTTTTTTCGTTTCGCGATGCTCAATGCGAAGCGTATCCTTTTTTCGATTCCATTGAAAATCCCATGGATAATGAGATAACCGCTGTTGGATATGCTCGCTCATTTGTTTACTATTCATCACGCTCACCTAAGCTTTGAATGAACGCGACAATTTCTTCTTTCGTTTTCCGATCTTTGCTGACAAATCGGCCTCGTTCTTGCCCGTTTTCATACGCAATAAAGCTTGGAATGCCGAATACGTTATGCGCTGTAAACAAATCAAGCAATTGATCGCGATCAACCGCATAAAACGTATAATCCGAAAACTGTTCTTCGATTTCTGGTAAAATCGGCTTGATAACTTGACAATCTGGACACCAATCAGCCGTAAACATCATAATGACTTTCCCATGTTGAATTACTTCGTTATATTGCTCCATACGTTCGATTGTTTTCATCTATCTATCCATCCTTTCTTTTGATGTTCATACTGCCCTTTTAACATATGAACGATATGTGTATACATCGTTGTTCGATCGATTGCTCCATTCGTCAAAATGCCGATCGCCCCTTCATTTGAACGAACGTCGTAGCGATTCGCGTATCCATCCATCACTTCAGCTAATTCTTTTCCCATTTTTAATTGTTCACCTATTTCATTAGGAAGTGGAATGCGCGCCCCTCCGGCAACAACAACAGCTCCACCCCGATCAACGAGCGCCCCCCAATTGCATAACCAAATCATCCCATCTTGTGCAACAAATACACCGCCTTCTAATCCAATCCCGATATCAGCTTGTTGATGAGAAACTGCTAATGTCGCTCGTTCAATAGCTCCTTGCAACGTTTCTTCATCAGAAAACGGCTGTTTTGATACACTCGGTTGTACATCGCTCGCCATGATCGTATGGTGAGCCTCATGAAATACAGCTTTCACTGCTTTTACTTTCGTATTGTTTTTCGTTCCAACAGCGATTTTCATTCACCTATCTCCTTAAGCATTATGGCGAATAGCATCTACTGTCGCAAGGTCACATTGTTTCACAAGAGCGACTAATAGCTGTTTTGCTGCTTCGTAATCGTCAATATGAATGATCGATGCATGCGTATGAATGTAACGCGCACAAATGCCAATGACAGCTGAAGGAACACCGCTATTTGCGATATGTACTCTTCCTGCATCTGTTCCGCCACCTGGAGAAATAAAATATTGGTATGGAATACGGTTCGTCTCCGCTGTATCTAAAATAAATTCGCGCATGCCGCGATGAGTAATCATTGTGGCGTCATAAATACGGACAAGCGCCCCTTTGCCAAGATGCCCAAACTCTTTTTCATCGCCTGTCATATCGTTTGCTGCACTTGCATCTAAAGCAAAGAAAATATCTGGCTTAATCATCGTTGCTGCCGTTTGTGCACCGCGCAATCCGACTTCTTCTTGAACTGTCGCTCCAGAATATAATACATTTGGCAATGTTTCATCTTTTAACTCTTTTAATAACTCAATGGCTAAACCGCAACCGTAACGATTGTCCCACGCTTTCGCCATAATTTTTTTCTCATTTGCTAACGGTGTAAATGGACAAATCGGCACAATTTGTTGCCCAGGACGAATGCCCATACGCTCAGCATCATTACGATCGTCTGCCCCAACATCAATGAGCATATTGTTTATATCCATTGGCTTTTTCCGCTGTTCTTCATCGAGCAAATGCGGTGGAATCGAACCAATCACACCGATAATTGGACCGTGATCCGTTATAATTTGCACACGTTGAGCTAACAATACTTGATTCCACCACCCGCCAAGTGGTTGAAAACGAATCATTCCTTGCTCAGTAATAGCAGTGACCATAAAACCAACTTCGTCCATATGTCCAGCAACCATTACGATCGGTCCATTTTCCGTTCCTCGCTTCACTCCAAAAATGCTTCCGAGCCGATCTTGCACAATTTCATCGGCATATTTTTGTAACTGCTCACGCATAAAAGCGCGCACCGCATGCTCATTTCCCGGCGCTCCTGGCAATTCGGTTAACGTTTGAAACAATTGCAAATCCATCGCTGTTTCCCCTTTCTTTTTTCGCTATTTGTCATTGTAGCGAATTTTACATGTAGTTTCCACTCGTACAATTCGGTATACTAAAAGAAAAAGTGGAGGAATGCATATGCGCATCAAAACATTTCTTACCGGTATCGTTGTCGGTGCAACGGCTGCGTACATATGGAATGAGTGGCAACATAAGCGTTTGATTTCATCTGAACAAGCGCTTCAAAAGGCAAAAGAAGCTTTTCAACAAACTGGTGCAATTACAGGATCATGGATTCAAACGACCGTTGAAACGATCGAAAAAAATGGACTGCGTTATAACGTCTATCGAGGGGGAATTACTCGCCCAACAGGTGCATATGAATGTTTTATTGATGCAAAAACAGGAACGATTATTGATGCACGAAAATTGTAAAACCCAAGCGTCTTTGCTTGGGTTTTTATTGACGTTTAAGCGCTTCGACAATTTGAAACTGATCATTCCAACGAACCGCACGATAATATGCATCGTGATAAAATGTAAACCATGCATTGTTTTCCATTCCATAGGCAAGCCATTTTTGTTTAGCAAAAATAGATGTCATCGGATAATCATCATACGCCATGACCCAAAGAGGATTTTGATGGGCGTGTGTCGGCATTAAATCGCCGAGATGAACGACTGTTTCCCCTTCAGATGTGATAATAATGATCGCATGTCCATCGCTATGACCGCCTGTATGAATCATCGTTACCCCTGGAACAACTTCCAATTGTTCCGCAAACGTATCAACTTGATCAACAATCGCTTCCCAGTTTTCTTTCCAATACGTGTTGCGCGAGCGGATGTTTGGTTCTTTCATCTCCGCCCACTCTACTGCCGACGTAATAACGCGCGCACGTGAAAACGTTGGAACGAGCGTATCCCCTTCCCATTTCGTCAAACCGCTCGCATGATCGAAATGCAAATGCGTCATTAATACAAAATCAATGTCTTCGGGTGTCAAAGAAAGAAGCGCCAACTGCTCTTCTAATGAGGATTCTTCTGTTACACCAAAGTTCCGTTTTTGCTTTTCATTTAGTTTTCCCCGCCCGATGCCAGATTCAATTAATATATTTTTTCCATCCATTTGCAATAAAATCGGATCGGTGCGGAGTGGGATTTGATTTTGTTCGTTGCATGGGTATTTTTTTAACCAAAGTGGCTTTGGTACGACACCGAACATTGCTCCACCGTCTAAATGTGTAATTCCTCCATTTAACCACGTCATTGTTGCTTGACCGATCGTTAATTTCTCCATTTTTTTCTCCCCCTTGTCCTCTTTCATTACTCATTTTAACATTACAAAAATATTCAGAAAAGAAAAAAACCTATGCCTAATTATGACATAGGTTTCCGATACTTTACTTCACAACGGTAAATCGGGTTACCTTTTTCTGAAAATTTTTGTTCATATTCTGTCATGACATTTCCTTCAAAATTACTTCGATGAAGATCAAGGCTGACATATTGAAGAACTAAACCATATTGCGAGAAGCTGACAAGAGAATATTCAAACAATCCACGGTTATCCGTTTTAAAATGAATTTCCCCCTCATCAACTAAAATGTTTTCGTATAACTCTAAAAACGTGCGATACGTTAGACGACGTTTTTCATGTCGCTTTTTTGGCCACGGATCAGAGAAGTTCAAATAAATACGTTCAACCTCTCCTTTTGCAAAAATATTTTCTAAATCTTTTGCATTGACATTTAATAAGCACAAATTTGGCAAATCATTTTCAATTAACTTGTCAAGCGCGCATACGATGACGCTCTCATACAATTCGATTCCAATATAGTTAATATTCGGGTTCATTTTTGCCATTTCTGTAATAAAACGACCTTTTCCTGTACCAATTTCGATATGAATCGGATGATTGTTTGAAAACAATTCACGCCAACGCCCTTTGTATTGTTCAGGTTGCTGAATAATGTATTGTGGATATGCTGCAATTTTTTCTTTCGCCCAAGGCTTATTTCTTAAACGCACATTTCATCCTCCGTTTCTTTGCATATAAAAAGATAAAAATGGCCATATTAATAAGCGAATAGGGGGATGAACATGGCCATTAATCATGAGCATCAATTAACCGTATTAAAAGATATTTTATCGGAACACCAACTTGATCGTTCAGGAACGGTAGCAGAATGTGAACAAATTGAGCGGCTCGCTAAATCGCTAATAGCGAACGATGCTGTCCATTCTGAACTGAAACAAACATTGTCCCATATTTACACGTACAGTCAAAACGGCAAAAATGCAACCGATCTTTCTTCACATATCAATCAACACGAACAGCAACTTGCTGATTGGATGGATCAATTAACGTAGCACATGTTCAAGGAAATGCAACAGTCGTTGCATTTCCTTTTCATTGTTCCGCTCTTTATGCCATGCGATCAACATAACCGTTTGGGCAACAGTATACCATTTCATACGTAACTGCAATGGTTCATCGAAATCCATACCATATTCTTCTAACCAACTCACCCACTGTTCTCGTGGAATGTAAGCATATAATAACATTCCGATATCAATCGCAGGATCTGCAATCATTGCACTATCCCAGTCAATTAAATACAGTTGATTATCTTCTGTTAACAGCCAATTATTATGATTCATATCGCAATGGCAAACGACATAATCCGTACAGTACACATCGTCTACGTGTCGCTCTAAAAATGAAAATGCGTCCCGAACAGTCGAGTGCGCTTTTAACTCAACATATTCATTCTTCTTGACTTCCTCTAGCAAACGATGAGGTGCCAAAGGCTTTTTACCGAGGCGCTCCATCATCCCCAACAATTCTTTCGAACGATGAATTTTTCGAAGCAACTGAGCAACTCGTTTGCTAGTCATATCATGCGGCTTTAATTCACGCGCTTGTAAAAATTGTTGGGCAGTTATAACATCTCCGTTTTCCATTCGTTTCGTCCATACTAATTTTGGAACGATTCCTTCTGCTGATAAAACTGCTAAAAATGGAGAAGAGTTGCGCTTCAAAAACAACTTCTTCCCATCATGCTCCGCAATATATGCATCCCCTGTCGCACCACCTGCCGGGGAAATTTCCCACTCCTTACCTAGTAACTGTTCCAAGTGAGCTCACCTTTCGACTTAGTCAAAATAAAAATTGCAATTGTCATCTTACTAGATTTTATCTTTCCCATCGTTTCCCCGTCAACATTGAATTAATACCCACGTACCAATTCCATTTATTTCAATGTTCCGTTCACTTATTTTTCCTATATCTTCTTCATTCGAGCTAAATATAACTTCCCATCTTCCTTCAAAAAGGGGTAATGTCGTCTTTTTCTCCTCGTTATGATGCACAACAACAATTTGCTCCCATGAACCGTACGCACCAACGTCAACTAGTTGATAAGCAATAACAGATGGATGTGTATCATAAAATTTTATGTGACGCCGAACTTGATCGGCAGTAAAAAAACGAAACGCGCCATGTTTTTTACGAAGCGCAATGAGAGCCATCACTTCTCGAATATCTTCTTCCCATGCACCTTTCCGCTCCCAATCGATTCGATTCACTTCATCGGGAGCGTTATAGCTATTTTCAATCCCTTGTTTCGTTCGATAAAACTCTTGACCGCTATGCAAAAACGGGATACCTTGGGATAATAAAACGATCGCTGTAGCTAGCTTTTGACGTTTTCGACGAATATATTCGCTCTCACGCACGTTAGAAATCATCATTTTATCCCATAATGTATGGTTATCGTGACATTCGACGTAATTGACACTTTGCCTCGGAGAAAAAAAGAGATGAATGCTTCCACGAATCACTTCCATTACTGCTTCTTTATATGAGCAATCCCCTAACGCAAATCCTCGATCGTGCACTTGGAATGTGCTACCTTTAACATAGTCACGAAATCGATCATTAAAATAAGCAATGCGTGGCGTATGTTTTGCGTTTGCAATCGTTGTCTTTTTTTCTTGAGGTAATGGAGTAGCTAACTCCCAACCTTCACCAAGAACAAGAACGGTCGGATCAATTGCATCGATGGCACGGCGAACGTCATTCATTGTATCGATATCTAAAATGCCCATTAAATCGAAACGAAATCCATCGACACCGTATTCACTTAGCCAATATGTCACTGAATCAATGATAAATTTTCTTACCATTCTTCTCTCAGATGCTAAATCATTTCCGACCCCTGTTCCGTTTGACGGGTAACCGTTTGATTCATATCGAAAATAATAACCCGGGACGAGATGTTCAAACGATGATGTTTCACGAATATATACGTGATTATATACAACGTCTAAAATGACGCGAATACCTTCTTGTTGAAATGCTCGAATAGCCTGTTTTAGCTCCATGATACGCAAATATGGATCAGTCGGATCAGTTGCATAGCTTCCTTCTGGTGCATTGTAATGTACCGTATTGTATCCCCAGTTGTATTCAAGTGGCTCGAGCTCATTGACTCCTTCAAAATCTTGCACTGGCATGAGTTGAACATGTGTAACACCGAGCTGTTTAATATAAGAAAGACCTGTTAGTGTTCCACTTGGACCTATTGTTCCTCGCTCCGTCAAACCTATATACTTCCCTTTTTGTTTTACTCCACTTCTTGGATGAATCGTAAAATCACGCACATGCATTTCATAAATAATCGCATCTGTCATGGAAATAAACGGAGGCATGTGTGGCTTAGGAATATTTGTCTTTGTCAGATCAACAACAACACCGTATGTGCCATTTGCTGAGACCGCTTTTGCATAAGGATCAACTGCCTCACGCCAAACAAAATTGATATATGTCTTATACGTATACAAAAAATATTCCATATTTTCATATACTGTATATGTCCATATCCCTTTTTGTTCTCGTATCATCACATGGATCGTTTCTTCTTTCGTCTTTGGATGAATAAGTTTTAATAACACCTTTGTTGCCGTCGGAGCCCACACTTTAAACGTCGTTTTTTCCGGTTTGTACGTTGCACCGAGATCGTTTCCATCATACGCATATAAATCATCGAACGCTTTTGTTCGCATCACTGCTCCTACTTGTAAAGGAGCTTGCCATCCTTCTTCCGTATAAACGACATATCGTTTTTCTAATTGGACAATAAAAGGAACGAGGCATTCATATTTTGTAAATAAGCGTTGTCTCTCAGTAGAACGAATGGTTAAGCGATATGCTGTTTGCTCTTTATCACATAAAAAAAATATCGGTGCACGTTCGTGAACAACGTTGTTCGGTACTAAAATAGTAATTAACATCAACTCATCTAAATAGGCTTCAAACGGGTGTTGTTTTGTCATCATTATCGGTCACCAACTTCCACTTTTGAAGTCAATCATTTTTATTGTAAAATGGATTAAGATAAGGGGGGGAAAAATGATGCATTCATGCATCTCATGTAGCGTTCCATTTCCACTTTTACAATCCGGTTACTTGCTTATTATGCAGGAAAAACAAGAAAAGTATTTATGTTATTCGTATGATTCATTGCAACAATTAGCGACGTATGTAGAAACAATCGTTCCAAAAGAAAAAACATTAGCAACGTTATGCAAAAACCCTAATTCACCGGGAGCGTTCGTTCCACTTCATGAGTTAAGCATGCGAATTAAACATGAAGATGTTGTCCAATGCATAACAAACGAACCGCTGGTGAGTTATTTACAACCGATTATTCATACAAAAACAGGTGACATTTTCGGCTATGAATGTTTACTACGATCACAACGCTTTTCTCCTAAACAACTTTTTTCTGTCGCACAACAAACAGGTTTGCATACATTTTTAGATCGGCGAGCACGTGAAGAAGCGATTCGAGCACGTACAAAAATAAAAAAAGGAATAAAAAGTTTCATTAACTTTTTACCATCAACGATTTACAATCCCGAATTTTGTCTTCGCCACACATTTTCCATTGTCGAACAATATGAGGTAGCACCTGAAGATCTTGTCTTTGAAGTTGTCGAGACCGAAAAAATCATTGATATTGAACATTTAAAGAACGTATTTGCCACATATAAACGATCAGGAATGAAAGTAGCCTTAGACGATGTCGGTGCCGGCTTTTCAACAATCGATATGCTTACGCTATTACAACCTGATTATGTAAAAATTGATCGCCACTATATTCAAAATTGCGACGAAGAAAAAGAGAAGCAAGCGTTTTTAAAAGAAGTAACTCGAATTGCCCAGACGCTTGGTATTCACGTACTTGCTGAAGGAGTTGAACGAAAAGAAGAATTGGACTACTGTCGGGAAATTGGCATTCCGTTTGCCCAAGGCTACTATATCGGCAAACCGAGCCCAAATCCGCTATAAAAGAGGCTGACCTCTACTCATCAGCCTCTTCAACTTCTTCAATGACGAGCGGATCGTAATAGCGTGTATCACAATACGTCAACAATGATTGAGCTGCCTTTATTTGCATATGCTTTAGCGGCATTGTCAACTGTCTGAGTGACATAAACCATGCATCATAATGACGGCGATCGATGATGTCAAGATCGCTCGGTGCGTAACGATAATCAATATATCCTTCTCGATTCATCAACACTTTTTTAATCGGCATATCGACGGAAAATTGTTTATAAATCGTTTGAACAACTTTTTCTGTTCGGTGAAGCGAAATCATTGGGTTAACGATTTTCCGCTCCACATCATCAACAATCTCCGTCCAAAACCGTTCAGCCGAACCAACGATAATGTTATTTTTTCGTTCTTCCGTAAACGCAATGCACCACGTTGTCGTTGGACTAATTAAAATCGTGTTTAGCTCGACAGGGGCTTTTTTCAATAAAAACACAGGCTTATACATACATAAGTATGTATCAGGAAAACGTTGCAAAAAATATTTTAAATATACATCATAATAATATTTCGGATCAATAATGGACTCTTCCGTTAACGTTGAACTTGCCCAACGAATTTGCAGTTGAAACAGCTTTTCTAAAAATAATATTTTTAATTCTTCAAGCGTTTTCGGTTCGGACGTAATGGAAAACATAAAGTCTCCCTCTTCTTCCGACTGTTCATTTTCGTCCGTCACATCTTTTACTTTTTTTCTTGCCCATATTTGCTTAATTTTATCAAAAAGAGACGGCTCTTCCTCAAGCCATTTCCATGATTCATATGAATGTGGTTCTACCCTTAAAGCCAGTTGCCCTGTCTCCCATGCATGCTTCATTCGTTCCCATTGCTTCTTCTTTAAGCGAATGAACTCGCTTGGATAATGATAAATATCTAGCTCGTAGCGCGAAATATAATCTTGAAGCTTGATAAGCTGTCCCACGCCTTAACCTCCAGCAATCTATTGTTACTTTCATTCTACAACAAAAGCAACAACGGGCAAAGAAGGGAAGCAAAAATCGCACTTAACGTCATCGCTACCGAGCTAATCGCTGCTTCTTTTTTACCCATCTCAAGCGCCTTTGCAGTACCAATGCCATGTGAAGCCGCCCCAAGTCCGATTCCGATCCCTAAAGCTGTATTCAGGCGTAAGCGTTGAAAAATCGTTGGTCCAAACATCGCACCAAAAATTCCTGCAATCATGACATATACAGCAGCAAGGGTTGGTATGCCACCAATGAGCGCTGCAATATCCATTGCAACAGGGGAAGTAACCGATTTCGGAATAATTGAAAGAACAACCTGTTCAGGTAAATGAAAAAGACGTGCCAATAATAAGCCGCTTCCCATTCCAATGATCGTACCGAAAAATGTGCTACATAATAACGGCCATAAAAACTGTTTGAGCGTATGACGATGTTGATAAAGCGGCAAAGCTAACGCGACAACTGCGGGACCTAGCAAATGAACGAGCCATTTTCCTCCGACCATATATTGTTCATATGATAGATGAAAAAGCGATAATGTGATGATAATAACGACTGTGCTCGTTGCAATTGGCACAAGCAACGGAAAATAAAAGCGAGCATACAATTTGCGCATCGCTATATAAACGACAATTGTCCACAAGAGCATACTAGCGCCAATCATGCCCTTTCACCTCACGCACTCGCTTTTGCTCACGTGTTTGTGCCCATTGACCGATGAAACCAGCAAACAACATGACGAACATTGTGCTCACGATAACAACGAAAATGGACCATATCCCTTTTCCTAAAAAAAGTTCGACATAATCCATGACACCAACAGTTGCCGGGATAAACAACAGTGTTAAATGAGACAAAAGCATGTTGGCACCACAAGAGATCCACTCTTCCTTCACTATTCCAGTCATTAACAATAAAAATAGCAACAACATCCCTATCATACTTCCTGGAATAGGAATGTGTAGCAGTTGCTGAATAAATGAACCGACAACATACAGTACATACAACGCTCCGACTTGAATGACCGTAACCCCCATCTTTTCTCCCCCCCTCTTGTCGATTATGAAAGAGGAAAGCGCATAAGCGGCTTATATTTCGGTGTTTCATTTACATGCGTTTCATATAACACGACGTCATGCACAAAAAAGTGAACGTCTTCCCCTTCCATTTTTCGTGGATATGTTTCAAGTGAAAATGGAAACGATCCGTTCCATTTTTTCGCAAGCGTAATATGTGGTGTAAACGGTCGTGCATCAAGAGAAAAACCAATCTTCTCGCAAACATCATACACATCTTGACGAAGAGAAAACAAACGGGGCTCTTCTTTTACGCCATACCATAAAATACGCGAGCCAAACGAATAAACTTCACTCAGTTGCAACGAAAATGCCTTATGTTTTCGAACCGCTTTTGGCATACGCTCTGCAATTTGTTTTCGCTCTTCTTCCGTTGCCCTCCCTAAAAACGCAAGTGTGATGTGATAATCTTCTTCGTGAACGAACAAACGAAATGGCATTTTCCATTCAGACATAAAATGATGTAGCCGCTTTTTCACTTCGCTTGGTAAAGGAATTGCTAAAAAATAGTGCATTTATCGTCCCACCTTTTAATTTTCTAAATTTTATCAAATTTCAAATACTTTATGCAATGTCTTTTTTGATTGCCAAGCAAAAATGACCATTCCCCCAAATGTCAATAATCCAAAAAATAAATATACATGCTCAATCGTCCAACGCTCTAAAATATACCCTCCTACAAATGTACAAAACCAACTCCCAAGCCCATTTCCAACCGTGGCATAAAGCGATACAGCCGTCGTACGCACGTGCGCGGGGGTAATGTCACGAACATATTGGAGGGCAGCTGGAATAAACAAACCGACGGACGCCCCTTGTACAATTGTCGTTGCATATACAATAGCGAGCGGTGGTTCAAAAAAGTAAAATGTCCACCGTGCACAAGACAAAGCTGTCGCAACTAATAACACACTCATCATCCCGAACTTTCGGACGACACCGTCAGCAAATTTCATAAACGGCGCTTCACTTCCTGCGGCTAATAAAAAGGCGAGTCCTACGCCTGCAAGCGTTCCACCTAAATCAGTAATCAAAATACCGAAATAAAAATTATTGGCATAAATCGGACCGAAAACGAGAAACGTCGTCAATAAAAATAAAAGAAACCTAGGAATGCGAATCAATTCTTTCATTCCTTCTCGAACGTTCACTTTTGCACTTGACTGCTCTCTTGGCAATTTCCATGCAAGTACACTCGAAATAATGAGCAAAGCAACGAAAATGTAAAAAATAAAATGAAGATGGAATAACTGAGCGACTTGCCCTGCAATTGGAACAGCAGCTGCAAATCCAAGTGCTCCCCACAAACGAATCGAACCATACCGCTCATTCGCTTTTTGCACATAATGAAGCGTAATACTGTCAGACAGTGGAACAATACCACTTTGCATGACTGCAAGTAATGCGGCAATGACAAGCAACGACATATAAGAATGAACGAGCGAATACATAAAACCAAAAAAAGCTGTTCCTAATAAAGATACGATTAACACTTGAACCGGTTTACGCGTATAATCGCTTACCATTCCCCAAATTGGTTGAATAAAAATCATAACGATCGGGCTAATCGACATAATCATCCCTATTTCTGTTCCTGACAATCCAACTTCATCTTTTAAATACACAGATAACAAAGGAAAAAGCGATCCAAAACTAAAAAACTGTAAAAAGTAAAATATACGAAAAATACGTGTATACACAAAAAATCCCCCATATCGATATAAAATGACGAAAAGTACCGTCATGATCGACGGCACTTTTCATTATAACATATTTTTGGAAATTGTCATTTTGCTAACTCATAAATGGCTTGGGCGTAAATGGCTGTTGCTTTAACCAAATCATCAATAAACATATACTCATCTTTTTGGTGTGCCACATCTGGGCGATTAGGAAATAGCGGGCCAAACGCTACCCCCGCTTGTAAAGAACGCGCATATGTCCCACCGCCAATCGCAAGCAACGATGCTCGTTCGCCCGTCTGTTCTTCATAAACACGTTGCAATGTTTTCACGAGCGGATGATCTTTTGCGACATAATGTGGTGAGGAGTTCGAAAAGTTATTTAATACGAACTGATGACGTTTAGCTACTTGCTCAATGATTTCTTTTGTGCGCGTAATATCGTTCGTGACAGGGTAACGTAAATTGATGCCCATCTTTCCGCCACGTTCGTTCGTATACGAAAGAACACCGACGTTGATCGTCAAATCACCTAGTTCCTCATTTGTATGCGCAACCCCTAAGTGCTGTCCGCGCGTATCTCCATAAAAGTATTGAGAAACAAAACGGATAAATTCGTTTGCTTGTGAATCAAGTGCTTCATTCGCCAAAAATTTTGCAAGCCATAGCCCTGCATTCACTCCGTTGTTCGGTTCCATGCCGTGAGCAGAAACACCTTGAAGATATAACTTCACCGTGTCGCCATCTACATGTACCTCACCTTCAAGGGTATGCGAACGTAAAAATGTGAGAAAACGATCCTTTATGTCGTTTCCGTTTTGCAAAACAGCTTCCGCAAAATCTGGAACCATATTGTATCGACGACCAGCTTGAAACGACAGAAGAACACAATCATGTGCTTGTTTATGGATTGGCTGTTGAATAAGATCAAAGTCGGCAATCCCTTTTTCAGCGTAAATAATCGGAAAGTCGGCATCTGGCGCAAAGCCAAGCGTCGGCATGGGTTCCGTTTGAAAATACTGTTCAACACATTGCCAATCGCTTTCCTCATCTGTTCCAATAATCATGCGTACGCGCTTAGATAGTGGCAGTCCAAGCTCTTTCACAATTTTCATCGCATAAAATGCGGCAATCGTCGGACCTTTATCATCTAAAGCACCACGTGCATAAATTTTCCCATCGACGATCGTTGCCCCAAACGGATCAAACGTCCAACCGTCACCTGCGGGAACAACATCGACATGACATAGTATTCCAACAATTTCTTCTCCATCACCCATTTCAATGTGTCCGGCTAATCCGTCAACATTTTTTACAACAAACCCTTCTTCTTTCCCACGTTTCAGCATGTAACAAAGTGCTTCATACACTTCTTTTCCTAGCGGTGCTTCTTTCGTCGCTGTCTGTTCATTACGTACGCTTGGAATGCGCAAAAATGTTTGTAAATCTTGCAAAAGCGCTCTTTCGCGCTTTTTTACTTCTTCCATCCAATTCATATTCATCGTCACTTTCACCTTTCCTTAAGAAAAATATGGTATTAATTGTGTAAATATTGTGTAAAATTCAGCAAATTTATAGCATTTTTCTTATGTTTTCGTGTAAAATAAATAGTAAGACATCTAGTTTTTCATCTTTGTTGTACCATGCGAATGATGTAATGATAGGGAGTGATCATTTGAAACCATCTACCGATCGCATGCTAACCCGTATTAAGTCCGTCTACATGTTCATTAATGAAAGGGGAACAGTAACAACGCAAGAGCTCGTGGACGAGTTTGGTATTACTCCACGAACGATTCAGCGGGATTTAAACGTGTTAGCATACAACGACTTAATTCACAGCCCTAGCAAAGGTAAATGGACAACAACTAAAAAAAGAGTGAAGATGTCGTCATAATGAAAATGTATATAAACGGAACCTGAGCGATGCAGGTTCCTATTTTTTGTCTGCTCCTTTTAATAAAATGATTTCTTCATCTGTCAATTCACGATATTCCCCCGGTTCTAACGTTTCATCAAGCGAAATCATTCCCATTTGTATGCGTTTTAAATAAACAACACGTTTGCCAACCGCTTGGAACATTCGTTTAATTTGATGAAACTTTCCTTCTGTAATTGTAATACGTACATCTGAACGTAAACCAGAACGGATAATCACAAGCTCTGCCGGTTTTGTTTCATATCCATCATCAAGTACAACACCGCGTTGAAACGCAGCAACATCCGCTTCAGTGACTTCACCATCAATAATCGCTTCATATGTTTTCGGGACATGTTTTTTTGGTGACAACAACTGATGAGCAAGTTGTCCATCGTTTGTTAACAACAATAACCCTTCCGTATCTTTATCAAGTCGTCCGACAGGAAATGGATCAAAAATCCGATCTTCCTCTTGTAACAAATCAACAACCGTTTCTTCCACTGGGTCTTCCGTTGCTGAAATAACCCCTTTCGGTTTGTTCATCATGAGATAAATAAACGGCTTATACTCGACTTCTTCCCCCCATACGGTAACAACTTGTTCCTTAGGATCAACGTGCGTTTTCGCATCTTTTACCGTCATCCCGTCGACTTTAACGACGCCTGCTTTTAATAGCTTTTTCACTTCCTTTCTCGTTCCGTATCCCATATTTGCCAACAGTTTATCGATTCGTAACACTAAAATCCCTCCAAATGTTTTTCGTTTTTAGGCATCCGTCCATACACGTATGGCAATTGTCACATATACTGCCTACGTAACGATCAAAGCGAAAGGAGTTTTCCGAATGGATGAACGCCAACAACAACAGCAAATGCCTGGTATGCCTTATTACGGAGGCACTCCGTTTATGCCGGGATTCCCTGGTGGGTTTCCAGGTACACCGGGGTTTCCTGGAACACCTGGATTTCCAAGCGGTTCCCTCGAACGCCGCGTCGATCGCCTTGAGCGCATAACAGAGCGCCAACAACAACAAATTAACAATTTAAATCGACGTCTCCAACGCGTTGAGCGCCAACTCGGATTTCCATTTAGCAGCGACTTCTAGTATAGAAAGAAGAAGGCTATGACACAGCCTTCTTTTCTTTTTTTCGTAAAAATGAAAATCGTTTTCCAAATAAAGCATATAACAAGTTCGACCGTTCACTTAAATAAAAATAAACAGTTGCCCCAATGAGTCCACCAAATGCAACAATGATCACCGATTGAATCATGCTGCCATTGTAATGAAGGACACGATCCATAATCTTTACAGTCGGCCAAACAACAGCGCACATGATCGCCGTCAAAATCCCCATAAACAATATGCGCTTGGCGACAAAATGATAACGATAATTTGTATAGCGTTGGATGATCCACAAGTTTAACCCAACTGACAATGCATATCCGATTGTCGTCGCCAAAATAGCTCCTGTCGTTTCAAACGAGACAATAAGTATATAGTTAAAAAATAATTTGAACAACAGTCCGATCGTTAAACTAATCACAGTAAATTTTTGTTTATTAATTCCTTGCAAAATAGCTGCTGTCACAGAAAATAAAGCAAAGAAAATCGCCGTTGGCGCATATGCTCGTAACACTTCTGTTCCGAGTGGATCATAGCTGTAAAAAGCTGCGTATACGTATTCAGATAAAAGCGCCATACCAATGACTGCAGGCAACGTAATAAACATAACAACTTGAAACGTATCGTTTAAATACTTTCGTAACTGCTTGCTTTCCCCTTGTACATATGCTTTCGTAATCGTCGGAATAAGCGTTAAACTAAACGATGTAGCAAGTGTCACAGGAATGATAACTAACTTTTGTGCCCATACATTAAAAATGCCGTATGCGTCCTCAGAAATTGCACCGAGCCCGATGCTTGCCATTGCTTTGTTAAATGTAAATTGATCAATAAGCTGATATAACGGCATCGCCAAACCAACAAAAGCAAACGGAGCTGCATAGGTGATCAGTTCTTTATACATATGTGTTAGCGGCATATGGATCGTGCCGCGATCTTGCTTTAATAGTTCATCTAACAACGATTTTCGCTTAAACCAATACATGAACAATACTGCTAGTCCACCAACAGCACCGATAAATGCCGCAAACGTTGCAACTTGAATGGCAGTCACAAGCGAACCATCAAAAATACGTAAAACGATATAGCTACCTGCAAGCAAAAAGATGATGCGGACAAGTTGTTCGATAACTTGGGACAACGCTGTCGGTCCCATCGATTCATGCCCTTGAAAAAACCCGCGAATTAAACTCATCATCGGCACAAGCAATAAGGCGAAACTAACCGCGCGAATAACAGAAGTAACATCGGCAATCGAGTTGCCATGGCCATCATCATTCACGACAAACGGAGCTAACAGTGGCGCACCCATATATAAAATAAGCCAAGCAAAAAAACCGGTGGCCGCCATTAACATTATCCCTGAGCGAAACAACTTTCGTCCAATCGCATATTCCCCAAGTGCATTGTATTTCGACACAAACTTGGATACCGCAAGCGGCACACCCATCGTTGCGATGCTAATAAACAACGTATACGGAACGTAACCGTATGAATAAAGCGCCCCTCCTTGTTTGCCAACAAGTTGGTAAAACGGGAAAACGTATATAAGCCCTAATATGCGCGACAAAAACACGCCCCCTGTTAAAATAAATGTTCCTCGCAATAACTTTGATGATGACATGTTATCCCTTCCCTAACGGATTCGTTGCTTCACTTATTTTAGCACACTTTTTTCTTTTACATAAAATCATTATAATCATAACAGAAAGGACGTGAAAGTGATGGCATATGATGTCGTAGTCATCGGTGGAGGACCGTCAGGATTAATGGCAACCATCGCTGCTGGCGAACAAGGTGGACGTGTTCTCCTTCTTGATAAAGGGGATAAACTCGGGCGAAAATTAGCCATTTCAGGCGGTGGTCGTTGTAATGTAACGAACCGAAAGCCGATCGATGAACTCATTCAACATATTCCAGGGAACGGTCGTTTTTTATATGGCGCATTGTCAATGTTTAATAATGAAGATATTATTCGTTTTTTTGAACGGCTTGGCGTTCCGTTAAAAGAAGAGGATCACGGTCGCATGTTTCCGGTCAGCGATAGTGCGCAATCTGTCGTACAAGCCCTTCTTCGCGAGTTAAAACGATTGCGCGTCGACATTCGCGTTCATACGCCTGTCAAAGACATTGAATATAAAGATGGATGCGTATATGGAGTGACGCTGCAAACAGGGGAAATGATTCAAGCAAAAGCGGTTGTCGTTGCCGTTGGTGGCAAATCTGTGCCACATACCGGTTCGACAGGTGACGGTTATGCGTGGGCAGAAAAAGCGGGACATACAATTACAGAGCTATTTCCAACGGAAGTGCCGATGATTTCACATGAGCCATTTATTCAAAAGCGAACGTTACAAGGACTATCATTGCGTGATGTGGCATTAAGCGTATTAAACGAAAAAGGAAAACCAATCGTCACACATCGTATGGATATGATTTTTACACATTTCGGTATTTCAGGACCTGCTGCATTACGATGTAGCCAATTTGTTGTGAAACAGTTAAAAAAACAATCTTCTGTGACCATGGTGATTGATGCGTTGCCAGATGAAAAAGAAGAGGCATTATTTCAACGTATTGTACACGCCACGAAAGAAGAACCGAAAAAAGCAATAAAAAATATTGTCAAAGCAATCATACCGCTCCCAGAACGATATGTGCTATTTTTGCTTGAGCAAACAAAGATCGATCCACAAACGGTCGCGAGCACGTTAAGCCACGACAAAGTGAGGACGTTCGTTTCTTTATTAAAAAAATTTTCTTTTTCCGTACATGGCACGTTGCCGCTTGAAAAAGCGTTCGTCACAGGTGGAGGAGTATCCGTCAAAGAAGTCCACCCGAAAGAAATGGCGTCTAAGCTGATGAAAGGTCTTTATTTTTGCGGAGAAATTTTAGATATTCACGGCTATACAGGCGGCTATAATATTACCGCTGCCCTTGTGACCGGTCGCCTCGCAGGGATGAATGCTGCTCTATACGCGAAACAAAGCCTCTCACCGCATATGTGAGAGGCTTTTTTCACGGATTAATTTGCAACGATGTTGACTAGTTTACCTGGTACTGCAATGACTTTACGCACTGTTTTTCCTTCAATTTGTTCTTTAATTTTTTCGTCTTCCATTGCTAATTGCTCCAGTTGTTCTTTCGTTGCATCAGCTGGCACATGTAGTTTTGTACGTACTTTTCCATTCACTTGAATGACGATTTCGACTTCATCTTCGACTAATTTCGCTTCATCGTATGCTGGCCAAGCTTCATATGCGATCGTATTGCTATGTCCAAGCTTTTCCCATAGCTCTTCAGCAATATGTGGGCAAACTGGCGACAACAACTTTACAAATCCTTCCATATACACTTTTGGCAATACAGGCGCTTTATATGCTTCATTAATAAATACCATTAATTGTGAAATCGCGGTATTAAAACGAAGCGCTTCGTAATCTTCTGTTACTTTTTTCACCGTTTGATGGTATACACGTTCAAGCGTATCTGTTTCCGGATTGTCAACGATTTTCGGATTTAGTTGACCGTTCTCTTCAACGAATAGACGCCATACACGATCAAGGAAACGGCGTGCACCGTCAAGCCCTTTTGTCGACCATGCGATCGATGCTTCTAGTGGTCCCATAAACATTTCGTATAAACGTAACGTATCGGCGCCATGGCTTTCAACGATATCATCTGGATTGACGACATTTCCTTTTGATTTACTCATTTTCTCATTATTTTCTCCAAGAATCATCCCTTGGTTAAATAGTTTTTGGAACGGTTCTTTTGTTGGTACAACGCCAATATCGTATAAAAACTTATGCCAAAAACGCGCATATAACAAATGTAATACCGCATGTTCAGCGCCGCCAATGTAAATGTCGACAGGCAACCATTTTTCTAATTTTTTAGGGTCAGCCAATTGTTTATCGTTATGCGGATCAATATAGCGTAAATAATACCAGCAGCTTCCTGCCCACTGTGGCATCGTATTCGTTTCACGGCGACCTTTTTTGCCTGTTTTAGGGTCAACAACGTTCACCCACTCTTCGATGTTCGCAAGCGGTGATTCACCTGTTCCTGATGGTTTAATTTCATCTGTTTTCGGCAACACAAGCGGCAATTGCTCTTCTGGCACCGGCGTCATCGTACCGTCTTCCCAATGAATAATTGGAATCGGTTCACCCCAATAACGTTGGCGGCTAAATAGCCAATCACGAAGGCGATACGAAACTTTTTTCTCACCTTTTCCGTTCGTCTCCAGCCATTCGATCATTTTTTTCATCGCTTCTTCTTTATTTAAACCGTTTAAGAAATCGGAGTTCACATGTTCTCCGTCGCCTGTGTACGCTTCTTTTGAAATATCACCACCGACAACGACTTCTTTAATCGGCAAATTGAATTTTTTCGCAAATTCATAATCGCGTTCATCATGCGCTGGCACTGCCATAATGGCGCCTGTACCGTAGCTCATTAACACGTAATCTGCGATCCAAATCGGCAATTTTTCCCCATTGGCTGGGTTGATCGCATATGCTCCCGTAAATACACCTGTTTTTTCTTTCGCTAAATCTGTGCGCTCAAGATCGCTTTTGCTTTGAATTTGTTTTAAATAAGCTTCAACCGCTTCTTTGTGCTCAGGTGTTGTAATTTTTTCAACGAGCGGATGTTCAGGGGCAAGCACCGCATAAGTTGCACCAAATAACGTATCTGGACGGGTTGTAAACACCGTAAACGTTTCATCGTGTCCATCGACTTGAAAATGAATATTTGCCCCTTCCGAGCGACCGATCCAGTTGCGTTGCATTTCTTTTATGCTTTCAGGCCAATCAAGTTCCTCTAAATCTTCAAGCAAACGATCGGCATATGCCGTAATGCGAAGCATCCATTGTTTCATCGGTTTACGAATAACCGGGTGACCGCCGCGCTCGCTTTTTCCATCGATAACTTCTTCATTCGCTAATACCGTTCCTAGCGCTGGGCACCAGTTGACCGGCACTTCATCCATATACGCTAATCCTTTTTCATATAACTTTAAAAAAATCCATTGTGTCCATTTGTAATAGTTCGGATCAGTTGTATTCACTTCCCGATCCCAATCATATGAAAAACCGAGCGATTTAATTTGACGGCGGAAGTTGTTAATATTTTTTTCTGTAAATTCAGCTGGGTCATTCCCTGTATCAAGCGCATATTGTTCGGCTGGCAATCCGAACGCGTCCCATCCCATTGGATGCAACACGTTATATCCTTGCATGCGCTTCATGCGCGCTAAAATGTCTGTTGCTGTATATCCTTCTGGGTGACCAACGTGCAGTCCTGCCCCTGATGGATATGGGAACATGTCAAGCGCATAAAACTTTCGCTTTCCGTCATCTTCTGTCGTTTGAAACGTTTTATTTTCTTCCCAATACTTTTGCCATTTTTTCTCGATTTCACGATGATTAAAACTCACGTGACAAACCTCCTTTTGATCCATTTTTAACAAAAACGAAAAACAAAAAACCTCCCATCCCAAAAAGGGACGAGAGGATTCTCCCGCGGTACCACCCTTGTTAGCGCACGAATCGCGCACTCACTTTCATCATTAACGCAGATTCACGGCGCACGCTACTTCATTCGCACACGCGACTCCAAGGCGAGTTCGTAAACAAACTTCGGTTGACTCGCACCACCCGTCAACTCTCTGCGCGCCATTTGTTTACTACTACTCCTTTTCACCGTCATTTTCCATTATTTCATTATACACATTATTTTAAAAAATTTACGTCCATGTTGCAAGTGTATTCAAGTGTTGTTTCATAACTAAACAATATAAGAAATTTTTATATAAATAAAAAATTCGAAATTTTATTTACTTTTTATCACTTTTTTTTTATAATTAAGATGTTTTATAATAAATTTTAGAAAGGAAGGATAAATAATGAAAAATTTGCACCTATTCTTCTTATTTTTCATTCTTGTTTTTATATCGCCAATCTCTTCATTGGCTCAGAAGCCCCAAGGAGATGACTCAGATTGTATCGTTTGTGGTGAAGCAACATATAAAGTTACAAAAATTAGTGGGCCTTCTCTTGTTACTGAGAAGTTTCAAACTTATTTAACCTCAGCATGGGCCTATTCTGAACGCTATGTATGGTCAGAAACTACTACAACTACGTTACAAATTACAGGTGGAGCAACCTTTGATATCACTGAAGCTATTAAAAACCAACTTAACCTAAGTTGGTCGAAAAGCAAATCTTATTCTGTAGCTATTCAAATTCCT
Organism: Anoxybacillus sp. TBDG-1; assembly: GCF_054815885.1. NCBI lineage: Bacteria > Bacillati > Bacillota > Bacilli > Caryophanales > Anoxybacillaceae > Anoxybacillus > Anoxybacillus sp. TBDG-1. The sequence goes on along the minus strand of NZ_JBTZSY010000010.1, from coordinate 23,736 downwards.
GCAGATAAAAATAAATACTCAAAGCTTGGATTATTTGGTGATTTTAATAAATACTACGTAAAAGTAGTAAAAGATAAATTTGGTCAAGAAACAACCTCCCACCATGACGCATACGAGCCAACTTCAACTCATTATTTAAAGGTAGTTTACAAAAACTAAGTTAAAGGGTAGTAGTGCTTATGATTAAAAAATCTTTTCTCATTTTCTGCACACTCGTCAGTTTTCTTTTTTTCGGATGCCAGTCGGAACAAATGAAAGAATTTATTGTTTTCGGGAAATGGGACGGTGTATATGTAGCAAAAAAAGATGATCCTTTTGTTCTTAACTTCATTTTACTTAGTGACAGTCCTCTAACAAATGTGACATCTATCGATTTTCCCGAAATCTCACACGCAATCGATGACATGCAATATGATCTTATCAAAGGTGATAAATACAAAGACTTTCAATTATTTAATATCGCTGTAAATTTACGTTTAAAAGAAGTAAGTAGCGCGACACTATCTAAAATAACCCTCATATTTGATCAAAAATACAAAGAGACATTCCCGATCGGTCAGATCAAGTTAGCTGTAGGCGAGAAAGGGATATTTACTCCACAAAATGAGTATGTGACAGCTTATCCAAATACGCAATTTTTTCAAGCGAAGCTGAAAAACATTTCGGAACATACGATTCAAATAAAGGGTGTAACTGTAGAAAACACTTATTTACAGACAAAAGATGTAAAAATAAACGATAAATCAGCAAAACAGAGTGTAAGGCAGAACGAAACAATAAATATTTATTTTACTCTTGCTGAAAAGTCAGAAAAAAAAGCTCACTTTTATATTGTTACACCAAAAATTGAATATGAATTTGCAGGAAAAACATCAAGCACATATATCGATCCCGTTTTTTACGGTGTGACAACTCTTACTCCCGAAAAACTAGACAATATTTTGAAGAAAAACTGAGTTATTCCCCACTCGGAGCATCTCCGAGTGGGAAAATTACGTTTCATTATGATATTCTGCTTTTGCTTCTTGCCCTTTTTTTGCATTCCTTTGTTTCACTTCTTTTACCGGATCACCAAAATCTTTCGCATGCAATGTTTTTTGTTCTGGATTGTTTTGTTTCGAACGTTTTTTCATCGTTTTCCTCCTAGTGACGAAGTAAAATCATATCGTTTTGTAATTGTTCAAGCTGCAGGCGCATGCGATGTAATTGTTCGCGCTGTTGGGCGTTACAACTTAACGAAAAATGCGCCAAATCGGTCACCGCATGTTCAAGCATTTGCTGGGCTTTTACATATTCTTTATCGTTATAATGTTCAAGCTTGCTCGCTTCTGTATATTGTTCTTTTGCATAGCGAAGCACATCCTCACAATGCTGCAAAAACTCGTCCATCGACTGTCTTGTCGCCATACGCATCCCTTCCTTTCTTCTCTATCGCTTTATAGTTTGTACATTTTCTTGTCATTTATCACACCACCATTGAGTTTCCCGCTTGAAACGTGCTACAATGCTAAAATGATGCGAGGTGATAAATATGAATCCTTTTCCATATACAAACGACAATAAACGGTACCACACATGGAATTATCATTTACGCCAAACGTTCGGTGAAAAAGTGTTTAAAGTGTCGCTTGATGCAGGATTTGACTGTCCAAATCGCGACGGCACGGTCGCATACGGTGGCTGCACATTTTGTAGCGCTGCCGGTTCCGGTGATTTCGCTGGTAGACGAACGGACGATTTAGTGACACAATTCCATACGATTAAAGAAAAAATGCATACGAAATGGAGAGATGGCAAATATATTGCCTATTTTCAAGCGTTCACAAATACGCACGCTCCCGTTGATATGTTACGTGAAAAATACGAAACGGTATTGCATTTAGACGGTGTCGTCGGCTTATCGATCGCTACACGCCCTGACTGTTTGCCAGATGATGTCGTTGACTATTTAGCTGAATTGAATGAACGAACGTATTTATGGGTCGAGCTTGGCTTGCAAACCGTTCATGAACAAACCGCTGCTTTAATTAACCGCGCACACGACTTTTCGTGTTATGTCGAAGGGGTGCAAAAGCTACGTAAACACGGCATTCGTGTTTGTGCCCATATTATTAACGGATTGCCGCTTGAAACGTACGACATGATGATGGAAACAGCAAAAACAGTCGCTCATTTAGATGTGCAAGGCATTAAAATTCATTTGCTTCATTTGCTAAAAGGAACGCCAATGGTGAAACAATACGAAAAAGGGATGCTTCGATTTTTAACATTCGATGAATATGTTCAACTCGTTTGTGATCAATTAGAAGTATTGCCGCCAGAAATGATCGTTCATCGCATTACAGGAGACGGTCCAATCGATTTAATGATCGGTCCGATGTGGAGCGTCAACAAATGGGAAGTATTAAACGCCATCGATGCCGAATTAGAGCGTCGCAATAGTTATCAAGGAAAAAAATATGTGCGAAAGGAAGAAAGATGATGAAACTGATACGCATTTTGCCGTTTGCGCGCTCGCTCATCGATTTAGCGGTCAAAGAGGGCGATATTGTCGTCGATGCAACGGTTGGTAACGGTCATGATACGCTTTATTTAGCTGAACGTGTCGGACCGTCTGGACATGTGTTCGGCTTCGACATTCAAGCACAAGCGATCGAAAACACAACAAAACGATTGCGTGAACACCGTATGGAACAACGCGTCACGCTCGTGCAAGCAAGCCACGAGGAACTTTATACCCATATTCCTTTCGAATATAAAGGACGCATTACCGGAGCGATGTTTAATCTCGGTTATTTGCCCGGGGGAGATAAACAAATTGTCACAAAGCCAAACTCAACGATTGCTGCCATTGAACAGTTGCTCGACATCATGGCTCCTGAAGGAATCATTGTACTCGTGATTTACCACGGTCATCCTGAAGGAGCGATCGAACGGGATGCCCTTTTGCAATACGTCTCAGCAATCGATCAACAGCGCGCGCACGTCATTCGATACGAATTTATGAATCAAGTCAACTATCCGCCGTTTATCGTCGCGATTGAGAAGAGATAAAAAAGTAGCGATCGGTTCTCCCTATCGCTACTTTTGTTTTGTTAGTGAAATATTTCTTCTAAATTAACAAACAAATTCGAAAAGTAAACAGATTGAACAATCCCTATGCTCACCTTAATATCTGCCTGCTCGTACAACCCGTCTTCATTCAATGCATAAACGGTAACTGCTTGTTTCATCGGATTAACGATCCAATATTCTTTGACACCGTATTCCATATATAAATTAAATTTCGTTACTAAATCATGCGCTTGATTGGAAGGGCTCAATATTTCAACAATTAACGTTGGAACGCCAACATATTTTGTGTCTGTAAATCCTGATGGATCACAAATAATGCTTAAATCAGGAATGACAAGTTTTCGCTCAGAACATTTCTCACTTACTAATTCAATATCTGTTGGAGCAGCAAATACTTTACATGTCTTTCCTTTCAAATAATTCCCGAATATTGTATGAAGATTACTTGATACGAGTTGATGCTGGATGCTAGGCGAAGGCGTCATATAAACAACACCATTAATGTATTCTAACCTTTCATCACTATTTTGGCGCATCATTAAATATTGTTCATACGTCACATGCGAAAAGCGAGGCAACGACATGATCATCCCTCTTTTCTTTTCTTTCATTATACAGCGATTTTCTCATACATACATCCATCTTTGCCATTTTCGATACATTCGACCGTTCCAATAAAAGAAGTGAGATGTCATGCCACCAGCGCGCAACAATCGTTTCGCTAGCTTACGAATGGTTTCTTGCCCATGCACTTTTTCATCTGATAAATATAATCCGAGCAAACCACGATGAATAAAGCGATGAAATTCACGATGCGACAACTGTGCAATATGGCGTTCTGCTTCTTCAACGAAATGGCATAAACGAGCGAATAACGTTTCCTCATTCGGATAATAAAAACAAAAGTTTAAATCTCCACCTTGCCGATCTTCTTCTTGATCAATGAAATAATCAAGCAAAATATGCAATCCTTGTACATATGGAAAATAGCTATTTCGTACCCGTTCAGCAAGGCGAATATCAAACGAGTCGGTATAAGCGTAAGCAACTAAACAAAAAATACCGAGCGTTGAACCAGAACAAGCGGAAAATTCGTACCACTCCATTTTCGGCAACAATGCTTTATGTTGGGCAAACCATTGCTTCAAACGCAGAATGCGCTCCTCTTCTTTTACATGTTTATGTACTTGTAAGTCACAATAATATGATGCAAGTTCGTGTAGAAATGGAGCGATGACGTCATAATGTTTCACTTCTTGCAACATTTGTTGGCACGTATCGACAAGAGCATGCAAATAGCCACCGTCATCTTGTTCCGCACGATAGCGATAATATGCCTCTTTTTTTGCCCCGATAGTTAACGCATGCATCATCGAATCGTGCAACGCGCGAAAGTCGTTCGGATCAAGCGACGTGCTGCGATCGCATAAATTATCGAGGTAATCGCTAATCGTTTGATAAGCAACGATAAAACGAATGCATCGCTCCATCTCTTTCCCCGCAAGCAACGATAAAATCGCGCCTCCCTCGCAATGAAACGTTTTTGTCGCAATGCTCGCTAACGCTTGTTTGCGTAGTTCCTCGTCCGGAATAGCTTCTGCTCTTTTTTTCCAAATAGCTAATTCGCGATGAACGATCGGAAAAACGCGACGATATACAGATCGCATGAGACTAAACGGATTTGTTGGAACGTTCAATGAGTTCACCCCTTTGCAGTTGCAAAGTTAAAAACGTATGGGCATATAAAAATACTTGTTCACGTTCAAGTTCGTTAAAAATTTCGTGGTATAGCTTTGGCCATTCTTTATATACTTTTTCACTTACCTTCAACTGATCAAACCATGATTTCACCGCATGTTTATCGACAATTTTATCGTCTCCCGCTTGCATGACAAGCATCGGAACGTCTGGTAAATCCGCGATTTTCTCGTGGGCAATACGAATGGCTTTCACTAGCTCACGATACCAACGAACAGACACTTTCGTCACATATAATGAGTCGTTTTTATCCATCTCGCGCACTTCTTCATTTCGGGTCGCCATCTCTACCGTTAACCCTGATGGAAAACGCTTTTTCGGATGAATAATATTTAAAATGCCCGAGGCAATTTCAAGCGCTTTGGACGGATAATGAACGAGCCCTAAACATGGAGAAGATAAAATGACACCGCGGACAGGCAGTCGCTTTTCTTGCAATGTGCGAATGACGACAAGCCCACCCATGCTGTGACCGAGTAAAAAAATAGGCTGTTCATACACGCTTGCTTCATGAACCCAGCTTGCAACTGCTTCAATATATTCGTCAAATGAATCAATATGTCCTCTTCGACTGCGCGATGTCGTTCCTTGCCCCGGCAAATCTCCTGCAACAACATGAAAACCGCGCATGCGAAACATTTCAATCAGCCATTTATACCGACCGTGATGTTCAGCTGCACCGTGAACGATCACGATCGTTCCTTTTGCGTTTTCTCCTTCCCATTTCCACATATACTGCCCCCCTTTATATTTACGAATAGCCGAAAAATTTGTACACTAAATATAACAAATCGAAACGAAAGGGACGAGTCAAATGATTTATCCTTATAAAGAACATACACCAAACATCGCACCTTCCGCCTTCATTGCAGATTATGTCACAATTACAGGCGATGTAACGATTGGAGAGGAAACGAGCGTTTGGTTTAACACGGTCATTCGTGGAGATGTTGCACCAACGATCATCGGCAACCGTGTAAATATTCAAGACAACTCTGTCCTTCATCAAAGTCCAAAAAATCCACTTATCATTGAAGATGATGCCACCATTGGTCATCAAGTCATTTTGCATAGTGCCATCATTAGAAAAGGAGCGCTCATCGGCATGGGTTCCATCGTTTTGGACGGCGCTGAAATTGGTGAAGGTGCATTTATCGGTGCTGGGAGTCTTGTGCCACAAGGGAAAAAAATCCCTCCTCGCACACTTGCATTCGGTCGTCCTGCGAAAGTGATTCGTGAATTAACTGAAGAAGATGAGCGTGAAATGGCACGCATTCGCCGTGAGTATGTCGAAAAAGGACAATATTATAAATCACTTCAAGTAAACAAACCACGCGACAAATAAGCGTGGTATTTTTACATTGTTTTATTATTTACTTAACATATGTATTCTATCATAAAGTCAGGGGGATTTGCTTATGTTACGAAAATGGTACGATTGGGAATGCAAGTTGTTTTACAGCATTAATCGTTATTTTGATCGTAAGTGGCTTAACGCATATTTTCGTTCGATTACACACGTTGGAGGGGCTACATTTTCCATTACAGCCGTTATGCTAGCCATTTGGTTATTGCGTGATGAATGGCGCGATACTGCTATCGCAAGTGCGATCGCCTTAGCACTTAGCCATATTCCTGTGGCAATGATGAAAAAAATGTACCCACGCAAACGACCGTATATTTCACTTCATAATACGAAAGTAACAAAAAACCCATTAACTGACCATTCATTTCCATCAGGACATACAACAGCAACGTTCTCTGTCGTTATTCCATTTTTATTGTACGCTCCAGCATTAATGATTTGGCTGTTGCCGATCGCATGTAGCGTCGCTGTTTCGCGCATTTATTTAGGGCTTCATTATCCGTCTGATGTGCTTGCTGGTTGTATGCTCGGTACGTTATTTGGTATTGCTTCATTTTCTGTTATTTTATAAGGGAGGAATGGGCATGAAAGTTGCTTTATTCACCGACACGTTTGCTCCTGAAGTGAATGGCGTCGCCCGAACATTAAAAAGATGGGTCGATTTTTTAGAGAGTCACCAAGTTGAGTACCGCGTTTTCGCCCCGAAAACACGGACAGAAGATTTTTCAACCAATCTTATTTATCACTTCAAAAGCTTTCGTTTTTTTCTTTATCCTGAATGTCGCTTAGCCATCCCAAACATGATGACTATACGAGAACAACTAGAGCAATTTCAACCGACGCTTATCCATATTGCTACTCCATTTAATATCGGCTTATGTGGCTTGCATTATGCTAAAAAAATGAATATCCCCTTCGTCGCTTCTTATCATACCCATTTTGATCAATACTTACACTACTACAACCTCGATTTTTTATCACCGTGGCTTGGGCGTTATATGCATTGGTTTCATCGTTCTGCCGAAAAAATTTTCGTCCCTTCTGAAGAAACGCTCAACCACTTGCAACAGCGCGGCTTTACAAACTTACACATTTGGTCGCGCGGCGTTGATTGTACAACATTTTATCCGAGAGAAGACAATCGATCATTCCGACAAGCATATGGCATTACTGAACCGTATATCGTTTTATATGTCGGTCGGTTAGCGCGTGAAAAAAATGTCGCTTTACTCATCGAACTCGCCAAACAAATGCCGTCTTCTATTCGTTGGATGATCGTTGGAGACGGTCCGTTAAAAGCGCAATTACAACAATTAGCTCCAAGTAATGTAACGTTTACAGGGTTTTTAAGGGGCGAAGCACTCGCTGAAGCATATGCAGTAGCGGACGTATTTGCATTTCCATCGCCAACAGAAACGTTTGGCAATGTCGTATTAGAATCATTCGCATCAGGAACTCCTGCTGTTTGCGCAAATCGTGGTGGCGTAACAACGATTGTGAAAGAGCAACAAACAGGTTTGTTATGCCCTCCGAATGATTTAAACGCTTGGCGAGCAGCAATTGAATATATGTTAAAAAGTGAAGAAAAACGAAAACAAATGGGGAAAGCCGCCCGGGAATACGCAAAAACGAAAGACTGGAACAGCATATTCACCGAACTTCTTTCCCACTATGAACAAGTGATGCATAAACGCGAGTCTCGTTACGCGTAAGAGCGAAGGCGTGGAGATAGCTTTGCAAAATCGTACTTTTCTTCTACGTACACGGCATGCCAAACGATAAACATTAGTACCGTCCATAATTTTCGACTATAATCGGCTTTTCCCGTCGCATGATCATTAAGCAACTGCAAAAGAACATGCTTATGAAATAAATGATTCGTTTCACTTTGTTGAATCGTCTTTTTTGCCCAATCGTACAACTCATCTTTTAACCAATGACGAATCGGAACAGGAAAACCAAGTTTTTTACGATGCAACACGTGATCTGGAACGATGCCTTCTGCCACTTTCCGCAATATATACTTTGTTGTACTGTTAGCCGTTTTCAAGTGAGCAGGTATATGCTTCGCCACAACGAACACTTCTTTATCTAAAAACGGGACGCGCAACTCAAGCGAATGGGCCATCGTCATTTTGTCAGCCTTTAACAAAATATCTCCACATAACCACGTATGCAAATCGACATATTGCATTTGTTCAACAGGATCATATAGCGCTGTTTCATCATATAAATGTTCCGTTACGTTCGTATATTTCCAATCGCTCTTATATTCTTTTAATATGAGAGCTTTTTCTTTTTCCTCAAACATTTTCGCATTACCAATATATCGATCACGCAACGGTGTCGTACCGCGTTCGATAAAACTTTTTCCTTTCACTCCTTCAGGGAGAAGACGAGCAAGCATGCGCAATACGTGCTTCATTGGCTGAGGGAGATGGTTAAATAGTCGTAACGAATGTGGTTCACGGTAAATATTGTAACCCCCAAATAATTCATCTGCCCCTTCACCCGATAAAACGACCGTCACACGCTTTCTCGCTTCACGGGCGACAAAATAAAGCGGAACAGCGGCAGGATCAGCAAGCGGATCGTCCATATGCCACATGATACGCGGAAGTTCTTGTACGTATTCTTCTGGAGAAATAATATAGCTGTAATGTCGAACGTGTAATTGATCAGCAGTTTCTTTCGCCACATCTATTTCACTAAACCCTTCTCGAGCAAATCCAACCGAAAACGTCTCGAGCTTGGGATGGAATTGTTTAGCTATCGCAACAACAAGGGATGAATCAATTCCACCGGATAAAAAAGAACCAACAGGCACATCGCTACGCATATGCACTTCAACCGATTTAAATAGCACATCTCGAATATCACTAATCCACTTTTCTTCTGATTGATTGATCGGCGTAAATGTTGGGGTAAAATAACGAACAAACGTCGGTTGTTCACCAATTTTTTTCACGATATAATGCCCCGGCTGTAATTTACAAATATTTGTTGTCATCGTGAACGGCTCTGGTACATATTGAAACGTCAAATAATGATGGAGCGCTTCTTTGTTAATGTCTCCATCGATTGCTAATAAGAGGCTTTTCTTTTCCGAAGCAACGAGAAAACGACCATCTTCAATCGCATAAAAAAACGGCTTAATACCAAACGGATCGCGTGCAGCAAATACTATTTTTTCTTCTTTATCCCAAATGACGAAAGCAAACATGCCGCGCAATTGTTGAACACAAAGCTCTTTTGTTTCAGCATATAAAGCTAAAATAACTTCTGTGTCTGAATGTGTCGCAAATTGGTATCCTTTTTGCTCAAGCTGCTCGCGCAATTCAATATAGTTGTAAATTTCTCCATTAAAAATAATCCAATATCGATCATTTTCATAGGAAAGGGGCTGATGACCTGCCTCTAAATCAATAATGCTCAAACGGCGAAAAGCAAAATGCACATGCTCATCGAAAAAATATCCTTCGTCATCTGGTCCACGATGAATAATCGCGTCATTCATTTGACGAAACGTCTGTTTCCATTCATCACATATTTGATTTGGTTGATCATGTATTACCCCAACAAAGCCACACATGTTTTCACCCCGTTTCACTAACAAATAGAGAGAGCTACATGGCGTAACTCTCTCCCCTTTCTTTACTTCGCTAGCTGTAACGCTTGTTGTTTTAACACTTCTGCCTTATCAGTACGCTCCCAAGGAAGATCAATATCTGTACGACCAAAGTGACCGTAAGCAGCTGTTTGTTTGTAAATTGGACGGCGAAGATCAAGCATTTTAATGATTCCTGCTGGGCGAAGGTCAAAGTTGTTGCGCACCACTTCAATTAAAATATCTTCAGATACTTTCCCTGTGCCGAACGTATCAATTGAAATGGATACAGGTTGCGCCACACCGATCGCATACGCTAACTGCACTTCACATTTATCTGCAAGACCTGCTGCGACAATGTTTTTCGCTACGTAACGCGCCGCATATGCTGCCGAACGGTCTACTTTCGTTGGGTCTTTTCCTGAGAACGCCCCGCCGCCGTGACGTGCATAACCACCATACGTGTCAACGATAATTTTCCGTCCTGTTAACCCTGCGTCACCTTGTGGACCACCGATGACGAAACGCCCTGTTGGGTTGATGAAATATTTTGTATTTTCATCGATCAATTCTGCTGGAACAACAGGTTGAATGACATGCTCCTTAATGTTGCGTACAATTTGATCCTGTGTAATTTCTGGATGATGTTGTGTTGAAACAACGATCGTGTCGATACGTACAGGTTTGCCGTTTTCATCGTACTCAACTGTCACTTGCGTTTTTCCGTCTGGACGTAAGTACGGTAAAATGTCTTCTTTACGCACTTCCGCTAAACGACGTGCAAGTTTATGTGCAAGAGAAATTGGTAGCGGCATAAGCTCTTTCGTTTCGTTGCACGCGAAGCCAAACATTAATCCTTGGTCACCTGCACCGATCGCCTCGATTTCTTCATCTGTCATTTGCCCTTCGCGAGCTTCTAACGCTTTGTCAACACCCATGGCGATATCTGGCGACTGTTCATCAATTGATGTCAATACTGCGCACGTATCTGCATCAAAGCCGTATTTTGCACGCGTATAGCCAATTTCACGAATGGTCTCACGAACAATTTTCGGAATATCTACATATGTAGATGTTGTAATTTCTCCACTCACTAAAACAAGCCCTGTTGTTACGCTCGTTTCACACGCAACACGCGCATTTGGATCATTCGCTAAAATCGCATCTAAAATCGCATCGGAAATTTGGTCACAAATTTTATCCGGATGCCCTTCCGTTACAGATTCAGATGTAAACAGACGACGTTTAGGCATTCAAACATTCCTCCTCAGTATAATGAAAAATGATACGGTACTCATCCCTCTTATTATGGTCTATCGTGAAAAAAACCTTTCCCTTAGAGGAAAGGTTTTTGCATTTGTCTGCGCCTTTCACTCTTATCGTTCAAGGGCGTCCCCTTGCCACAGGTTAGCACCTTTTCACGTATGTGACGGTTGCTGGGCTTCATCGGGCCTGTCTCCCTCCACCAACTCGGGATAAGAGTATCCGTTCATCTCAGCATCATATCACATCCATATTAAGCGAGTCAATGTTTTTTCCACTGTAACAGTCTTAAAAATAAATTCAATAAAATACGTTAATTAGTATGGACTATTTATTAAAATGTGTTATACTTTTTACATAAAGATAAATCAAACAAAGGTAGGTTTTGTCCAATGAATTCCATTGAACTGACAAGCAAATTATCGACACTCTTACAAAGGGATGGGGTTTTTCATAACTTATCTGTACCACGACTAGTAGAGAAAGTATTAACTCGGAAAGAAGGCATTCTTACTTTATCAGGAGCGATTTGTGCAACAACAGGAAAATATACAGGTCGCTCCCCGAAGGATAAATATATTGTCGAAGAGCCATCCGTGAAACATAAAATTGATTGGGGAACTGTCAATCAACCAATTTCTGAAGAAGTATTTGATCGTCTTTACAATAAAGTCGTTGATTATTTAATGACAAAAGAAGAAGTGTTTGTATTTAATGGTTTTGCGGGTGCCGATCCAGCTTATCGCTTGCCGATTCAAGTTGTCAACGAATTTGCTTGGCATAATTTATTTGCTCATCAATTGTTCATTCGTCCAACAACGGAAGAATTACAAGCGCATAAGCCACAATTTACAGTCATTTCTGCTCCAACATTTAAAGCGGATCCAGCGGTTGACGGCACGCGTTCAGAAACGTTTATTATCATCTCGTTTGAACGTCGCACTGTGCTCATTGGTGGAACAGAATATGCAGGCGAAATGAAAAAATCGATTTTCTCCGTCATGAACTTCTTATTGCCAGAGCAAGGAATCTTCCCGATGCACTGCTCAGCAAACGTTGGTCAAGAAGGAGATGTCGCGCTCTTTTTCGGCTTATCAGGCACAGGAAAGACGACGCTCTCTGCCGACCCAAACCGTCGCTTAATTGGCGATGATGAGCACGGTTGGTCAAACAACGGTGTCTTTAATATTGAAGGCGGATGTTATGCCAAGTGCATTAACTTATCACGTGAAAAAGAGCCACAAATTTTTGACGCGATTCGCTTCGGCTCTGTATTAGAAAACGTCATGATTGATCCAGACACACGCATACCAAACTATGACGATGCGACGTTAACTGAAAATACGCGCGCAGCATACCCGCTTGAAGCGATGGATAATATCGTTCAGCCAAGCGTTGCTGGTCACCCGCATACGATCGTCTTTTTAACAGCAGATGCGTTCGGTGTATTGCCACCAATTAGCAAACTAACAAAAGAGCAAGCAATGTATCATTTCTTAAGCGGGTATACAAGCAAGTTAGCGGGTACGGAGCGTGGAATTACAGCACCGGAAGCAACGTTCTCTACATGCTTCGGCTCACCGTTTTTACCACTTCCAGCAACACGATATGCAGACATGCTCGGACAAAAAATCGATGCTCACGACGTTCAAGTCTTTTTAGTGAACACCGGTTGGACTGGTGGTGGATACGGCGTTGGTGAACGAATGAAGCTGTCGTATACGCGCGCGATGGTGAAAGCAGCATTAGAAGGAGAGTTAAATAACGTAGAAACCGTTCAAGATCCTATTTTTGGATTACACATTCCGCTTCACGTCCCAGGTGTCCCTGATGAAGTGCTACAACCAAAAAGCACATGGGCGGATCAAGAAGCTTACGAACAAAAAGCAAAAGAACTTGCGGCGAAGTTCCGCGAAAACTTTAAAAAATTTAAAAACGTTGATCCACGCATTGAACAGTTCGGTGGACCAATTGGATAAACGAGAAAAGAAGCTGCCTGCTTATTCGGCAGCTTTTTTCATTTTTAATGACTTCGTACAAACCATTTTTACTATGAAACATATAGTAGTATATAGAAATGAACAAAAGGAGGCTACAAAATGAGGGAACTATTTGCTCTCCCACAATTAAAAGATATACGTCATCTTCTCCCTACTCGTTCTGGACAGTCGTACAAAAAAACAACACTGCAGCAAAAAACACATATTATTATTCATCATAGTTTAACGAAAACAGGCTCGGCATTTGCATTTGCTAATTATCATGTTAGCAAAGGGTGGCCAGGAATCGGATACCATTTCGTCATTGAACAAGACGGAACGATTCATTTTTGCAACGACTTAGAAACAATTAGCTACCATGTCGGCAATCATAACTTATACTGCATTGGCATTTGTTTAACAGGGGATTTTCGCACACAACAACCGACGAATGAGCAAAAACAATCATTGAAAGCATTATATAAAACACTTGTCAACATCTTGCCGAACTATAAAGACGTCAAAGGACATAACGAGCTGAAAGGATATGAATGGAAACAATGCCCGTGCTTTAACTACTTAGAAGTGTTAAATGAAAAAGAAAACGTCACTGTTCAGATCAAAGAAGAGGTAAAACAATATACCATTCAACAAGGAGATACGTTATGGGCAATTAGCCAAAAAACAGGAGTAAGTGTAAAAACGTTACTTCGTCTAAATCCAGACATCGATCCACGAACATTACAGCCTAACCAACAAATAATTATCGAAAAGCACGTAAACAAAGCAGAAGTCAAGCCCCCATCCCAATCGGTCAATCAATCACTAAAACAACAAAATCCAATCGAACAACTAATAAGCAAACTTCCGAATAAAGTATTACGATACGGTGATCGTGGTGAAGACGTGCGCATCTTACAACAAGCGCTAAATACGATCGATTTTAAATGCGGGGCAGAAGATGGGATATTTGGTCAAAAAACGTTAGATGCTGTGAAACGGGTCAACCGAATGTTTTCTGGTGGAAATAAAAAAGGTGTTTATGACGAAAAGACGAAAAATTATATAATAAGTAAGCTAAAAGAAAAAATAAAATAGCTTTCAATCATACATCTCCCCTATAATAAAACATGAGGGGGGATTTGGCTATGCATATGGCAGATGCGCTCATTTCACCTGCGGTAGGAATGGCGATGTGGGGGGCTACGGCGGGTGTAGCAAGCTACTCATTAAAAAAAATAAATATGGAAGCAGATGAAAAAAAACTGCCGCTGATGGGGGTGCTTGGAGCATTTGTATTTGCCGCACAAATGATTAACTTTTCTATTCCAGGTACAGGATCCAGCGGACATTTAGGAGGCGGGCTGTTGCTTGCCGCTTTGCTCGGTCCGTATGCAGCATTTTTAACGTTATCCGTTGTTTTATTTATTCAAGCGCTCTTTTTTGCAGATGGTGGACTGTTAGCATTCGGCTGCAATGTGTTTAATCTCGGTTTTTACACATGTTTTATCGCGTATCCGTTGTATAAGCGGCTCATTCGTCGAACGAACATATGGTTCACCTCTATCATCGCTGCTATCATTGGATTACAACTCGGTGCGTTTAGCGTTGTCGTTCAAACGTTGTTATCCGGAAAAGTCGAATTACCATTTACTACGTTCGCTTTGTTCATGCAACCGATTCATTTGGCGATTGGTATTGTAGAAGGAATGGCTACAGCGGCTGTCATCTCATTTGTGATGAAAGCAAAGCCAGAACTTTCAACAACAAATACACCGACAAATCGTCTCATCGGGACACTCGGTTTGCTTGCGCTTCTCATCGGTGGCATTTTTTCATCCATCGCTTCGTCCAAACCAGATGGATTAGAATGGTCTATTTTTCGCACTGCAGGTACGGAGGAACTACATGCAACAACAGCACTCCACACCGCACTAGAACGTCTCCAACAATCGCTTGCTTTGTTGCCTGATTACAATTTGAAAAATGGAGGCGCTTCGATCGGGTGGTTAGACATCGGGACAAGCGTTTCTGGCATCGTCGGTGTATTTATCGTTACAATAGCAATGCTCGTACCATACATCATTAAAAAATGGAGAAAAGAAACGTGATTGATGCACATACGTCAAGACGACATGATGTTCATCCGCTAAGTATGCTCATTATAACGTTTACGTACATCTTAGTCGTCGCCTCGTTTCACTCGTATGCGTTCGTTGAGCTCATTCCATTATCGCTTTATCCGATCACAATGATCGTTTTTTATCGTCTTTCCATCCGTCATATAAAAAATGTACTGCTCACCTCGTTGCCATTTATCATAGCCATAGGCGTTTCGCAGTTGTTTTTTATCAATGAACGCATATCTTTTTTTCATTGGCACATCGAAGCTGGTTGGCTCGCATTCGCCACTTTGTTTGTTAAAAATACACTTGCTATTCTCGCAGCAACGGTATTGTTTTTGACAATACCGATCGAGCAGCTCGCAGGAACACTCCTTTCATTGCGCATTCCACGACTGCTCGTTATTCAATTACTTTTAACATATCGATATATTTTTTTATTCCTAGAAGAGGCAAACCGACTTCGTCATGCATACATGTTGCGAGCTCCAAGCCATCGCGCGATCAAATTATCTGTTTGGGGATCGCTCGTTGGACATTTGTTGTTGCGAACATTTGAACGTGCTGAGCGCGTGTATGAAGCGATGACATTGCGCGGGTTTTCTATCCAACGTATGCATATAAAAATAAAACGATGGACAACAAAAGAGAGAATTTACACGTACGTCACAGTTATATTGTTCATCGTTTATCGTTTGGTGGTCATATGATGATAAACGTATCGAATATTTGTTACATATACCCAGATGGTCATGAAGCCATTCGCAATATTTCTTTTTCTGTTCAACAAGGAGAATGCATCGGCATCATTGGAGCAAACGGTGCAGGAAAATCAACGTTATTAAAACTGCTCGTCGGTTTATATATGCCACAAAGCGGACATATCGCCATCGATAATATGCACATGTCGAAACAAACATTACGACACATTCGTCGCATCGTTGGCTTTACATTTCAACAAGCAGATGATCAATTATTTATGCCAACCGTTTACGATGATGTCGCATTTGCGCTTCGCAATGACGGCATAAATGAAAATGAAGTAAAACAACGGGTAACAAACGCTTTGACGATCGTTAGCGCTATGCATGTAAAAGATCGTCCACCTTATCGTTTGTCTGAAGGGGAAAAACGACTCGTCACTATAGCAACTGTGCTCGCAATGGAACCGAAAATTTTGCTGATGGATGAGCCGACCGCGGCGTTAGATCCGAAAGCACGGCGAACGCTCATTCACCTCGTTCAACAGTTGCCACACACAAAAATTGTAACGACACATGACCTCGACTTCGTACTTGAATGTTGTGAGCGAACGATTGTACTTGCAAACGGAACGATCGTATACGACGGTCCGACAGAAAACGTATTAACGAACGAATCGTTTTTACATGAACACCATTTAGAACTTCCCCTTATGTTGCAAGGGAAAAAATAAAGCGTGGCTCATTGACCACGCTTTATTTTTGCTTCACCATTTTTTGTTTGACTACAACATTTTCTTTCGTTTTGTACGAAAGATCATCTATATTTAATCCATTTCCGAGCGTTCCATACACATATCCTTCGCGCGGTTCGATGAGTTCTGTTTGCTCATGATAAAGCCGTGGCGTTTTCCATAGGGCAATTAATGCTTTTGTCATCGGCATTTCATGATAACGATCCGGCCATAGTTGCTTAATATATTGTTTAACTAGCGGGTAATATTTTGAGCTCATTGCTGGGAATAAATGATGTTCTGTATGGTGTGAAAAGTTAAAGTGCAATACATCGACCCACTTCGGAACAATGACCGTTAAGCTATTAGCTAGTGGATCGTTAACTGGAACGAGTGGATTTAAGCGATGATTCGTTGAAATGTATCCCATGACAATCGCATTTCCAATGAGTAATGGAAGAACGAACGCAAAGAGCCATTTTTCCACTCCGATCATCAACAATAACCCAATCCATACCGACCAAGGCAATACAAACTGCCAAAATACAGCGCGACGACTGCCCCGTTCAAACTCCTTCCAAAAATGAAGAAGCATATGAAGCGAATGAACTGTAAACATCCCTGCTAAAGACAAAAACGAAAAAGCCGCACGAATCGGAAACGGAATGCGATAAATCCAACGGAGGAAACGACTTTGAGCTAAACGTTTTATCGTTGGCCACGCGTCAGGATCGAGCTCCTCATGTTGCGTATGCACATGATGTGTCGCGTTATGCCACTTTCGCCATAGCTTCGGACCTGTACAAAGCGGTAAAAACGCAATGCCACCTAACAAATCACGAAGCCATGCCCGCTTGACTACCGTCCCATGCAAAATTTCATGCCCTAAAAACCCTAAACCAGCAAAACAAAATCCAATAACAACTGAAAGCAATCCGTTCCATAACCAATGGAGATCAAATAAAGAAATCGCTACAATGCTACTAACTAAAACGAGCATGTAAGCAAGACCGCCGAACAGACGAGATGGAACAGGACGGAACGCTTCCTCAGGCAAATACGGGGCAATACGGGCCGCGTACCACCCGAATGAATGAAATTGTTTCATCAATTAAAAAACTCCCCTCATACGTAAACACTTCGCCTTAAAAAGAAATGAATATTCAAACATCTCCCTCTAAAGCTTACTGTTATCGTATCACTTATATTCTTGTCCTGTCAACAACATTTATTACCTGATCATATTATTTGTTTATATTATTTAGTATAAATCCCTTGAATACAGTTGTATAACAACGATAAATGTGTTTCAATGAAAGTGAACATACCGAGAAAGTTTGGGGTGAAACAGATGGGCATGCCGTTAGAAATACAAACGATGATCGTCACAAACGGAAAAGAAAAACGAATTGAACACAACTTATTTTTGTTGCAAAAAGAAGGCTATCGCTTATATCCACTTGACGTGCCGTTAGAAGTAAGACGAACAAAACACGGAGAAGCAACAGGGCAAGCTGTCGTTAAAAAACTTGTCCTTGAGAACGGAACAACGATCGTTACATACGAATTAATTGCTTTACATTCGATTAATTAAACCGTCGAGCGATGTGCTCGGCGGTTCAAGATGTTGAAAAAGTATGTTGTCAAGAAAAAGTTCACTTCTCTCGTGAACTTTTTTCTTGTGTGATGAAAAATTCGGCGTTTGCTGGTAAATACGAAGATGGAACAATAATCAACGGAATCTTATCCATTTGAACCACTCGCCCTTTCATCAAGGCATCTTGTGCGATATCAGACACTTTGATGAAAAGAATGATCAACGCCCAACTAACGGAACTTTCAAATCTGTAATCCTAGGGTGCTTCATAGGAGTTATTCTTTGTAATTGGTGCTGTCGCTGTTGTGCCTACGTTTGTGCAAATGACCGCAAAACGATAAATATCCACCTCGGGAACAATGACTTCATCAATCTGACGTGCAAGTGCCTTCCTAGCTTCCATGACACTCATCGTATCTTACTTCGAAGTCACCCACTTTCGCTTTTTGTGTCTCCACCCAATTTCCATTTCAACCCATAATTTTGTCAATAACGTCTTTTTCAAGACCTAAGCTTTTGAGAAATCATCGACTGACGTGTTTGACTAGATACTCAAAAAGGAACACTTCTATATATTAGTGGCATTTACACAGCAAAAAATAAAGCAAAAATCACTTAACACGTATTATATATACGTGTTACAATAAAAATGTGGGAAGGGGGAATAAACATTTCATCGAAAGAACTGATTAAATTACTGAAAAAAGATGGATGGTACTTACATAGAATAGTCGGTAGCCATCACCATTTCAAACATCCAACGAAAAAAGGAACGGTAACCGTTCCCCATCGGCGCAAAGATTTAAAACCCGGGACATTACACTCAATACTAAAGCAGGCAGGGCTGAAATAGCCCTCCTGTGAAAGGAGGTTTTTTGTATTGGCTAAATATTATTTTCCAGCGATTTTCGACCCTGGTACTGACGGAAGTGAAGGGTATACCGTTACTTTTCCTGACCTTCCGGGATGCATCACAGAAGGTGAAACGCTTGAAGAAGCTTTTCGCATGGCAAAGGACGCTTTGGAAGGTTATCTATATGGAATGGAAGAAGACAATGAACCCATCCCGTCTCCATCCAATCCGAAAGATATTGAATTGCCAAAAGGGGCATTCGTTTCTGTCATCGAGGCAAGAACCGACTATATACGCGAAGAGATGGCAAATAAAGCCGTTAAGAAAACATTAACGATTCCAAAATGGTTAAACGATGCCGCAGAAGCCGAAGGAATCAATTTTTCACAGTTGTTACAATTTGCGATTAAGGAGCGTCTAGGAATCAACGTTCGAAACGATTTTGATTTCAAACGATGAAAGCAAAAGCCTCTTCAGCTACGCCATGCAGAAGAGGCTTTCCGCTTGTCGACTTTGTTGATATGAACCGTCGAGCGATGTGCTCGGCGGTTTTCTTTTTAGGTCATTCACACATTTTTATTAGGCGCATACGATAAAGCAAACGAAACGAAAGAGGGGAAAACAATGCGAAAATGGGGATTTTTGCTCGTTGCTTTTATATTTTTACTCGCAGCATGCTCATCCCATGATGTAAAAACGTTGCGCGTTGCGGAAGTGACTCGTTCTATTTTTTACGCGCCGCAATACGTCGCAATTGAAAAAGGCTTTTTTGCTGAAGAAGGGCTTCATATTGAACTAAATACGACGTGGGGTGGCGATAAAACAATGACGACGCTTTTATCGAACGGAGCAGATATTGCACTCGTCGGCTCGGAAACGTCTATTTATGTGTATAGTCAAGGAGCCATTGATCCTGTCATCAACTTTGCGCAATTGACACAAACGGACGGAACATTTTTAGTTTCGCGCGAACCGATCGCTAACTTCACGTGGGATCAACTGAAAGGAAGTACATTTTTAGGTCAAAGAAAAGGCGGCATGCCGCAAATGGTCGGAGAGTACGTTTTAAAACAACATGGAATTGATCCACATAAAGACTTAAACCTCATTCAAAACATTGAATTTGCTAATATCGCCAATGCATTTGCGAGCGGAACAGGGGATTTCGTCCAACTATTTGAACCGACGGCTAGCATTTTTGAACAAGAAGGAAAAGGATATATTGTCGCTTCCTTTGGAACAGAATCCGGCCATCTCCCATACACAACGTTTATGGCAAAACAAAGTTTTATTGAGAAAAATAAAGATATCATTGAAAAATTTACACGCGCTCTTTATAAAGCACAACAATGGGTACAAACACACGAGGCCAAAGAAATCGCAACAGTCATTCAACCGTACTTTGAAAATACAGATATCGCTCTTATCGAAAAAGTCGTCGATCGCTATAAAAAACAAGGCTCCTATGCAACAGACCCCATTTTAGATGAAGAAGAATGGAACCATCTCCAAAACATCATGAAAGAAGCAAATGAGTTGCCATCGTACATTGATCACTCGATTTTAGTGAATACATCGTTTGCCGAAAACGCACAAAAGAGGTGAACACCATGCCCATTTTAACGATTGATCAAGTGATGCATGCCTACGTGACAAACCAATCAGCTGTCTTGGCGCTTGATCATCTGTCGCTAACTGTCGAGAGGGGAGAATTTCTCTCCTTTCTCGGCCCAAGCGGTTGTGGAAAAACGACGCTTCTTTCCATTATCGCTGGACTAATCGAGCCGACGAAAGGACGTGTGCTTATCGAAGGAAAAGAAGCAAAAACGATGCGTCAAACGATTGGGTATATGCTACAACACGATTATTTGTTTCCGTGGAAAACAATTGAACAAAACGTCACAATCGGATTAAAACTGACAGGCAAATATAGCGAGAAAACGAGAAAACAAACGCTCGCCCTTTTACATCAAATTGGTCTACGCGACGTCGATGACCGCTATCCTTATGAATTGTCAGGAGGGATGCGTCAGCGCGCTGCACTCGTTCGCACCTTGGCAACCGACCCGAAAATTTTATTGTTGGATGAACCGTTTTCAGCACTTGATTACCAAACAAAACTTAAACTAGAGGATCTCGTATGGGAGACGTTAAAGCAATATCGGAAAACAGCGCTTCTCGTCACGCACGACATCGGTGAAGCAATTGCAATGAGCGATCGCATCGTTTTATTTACCGCAAAACCAGGAAAAATTAAGCGAATTGTTTCCGTTCCCGATTCATTAAAAGCGTGTACACCGTTTCAAGCTCGCCAACACCCAGATTTTTCACCGATTTTTCAAATGATTTGGAAGGAGTTAGAGAGCATTGAACAAACATGAATGGTTGCAACATATATACGATCAACATATAGCATATGAAAAACGCGAAAAACGAATTGTCCTCTTTTTTCAAGCGATCATTGTCATTGCCTTCTTTAGCCTATGGGAAATCGCAAGCCGTTTTCATTGGATTGATCCTCTTTTATTTAGCTCACCGTCTTCCATTGGACGTTTGTTTATCGACAAAATACGCGATCACACACTGCTTTCACATACAACTATCACATTAACAGAAACCGTACTCGGTTTTATTGTTGGTACGATCGCGGGCATTTGTTTCGCTGCGCTACTTTGGTGGTTTCCACGCGTATCCAAAATTGTTGATCCATATTTAGTGATTTTAAATGCGATGCCAAAAGTGGCGCTTGGACCGATTCTCATTGTGGCACTCGGACCAAATATGACATCGATCATCGCGATGGGAGCAATCATTTCGATCATTATTACAACGATTGTTGTTTACACATCGTTTAAAGAAGTAGATGCAAACTATATGAAAGTGCTTCAAACATTCGGTACAACGAAACGACAATGGTTCACTGAAGCCATTTTACCTGCTTCCTTTCCGACAATGATTTCAACGTTAAAAGTGAACGTCGGTCTATCTTGGGTCGGTGTCATTGTCGGGGAATTTCTTGTTTCGAAACAAGGGCTCGGTTATATGATTATTTACGGATTCCAAGTGTTTAACTTTACGCTCGTTTTGTTAAGTTTGCTTATGATTGCGTTACTTTCAAGCATCATGTATCAACTTGTCAGTTGGTTTGAAAAAAAGCTAATCAAACGTGCATAGCCCCACATGCAAAGAAAAGGCGGTGGGGCTTTAAACCATTCCCCGCCGCTCTAACTGTTGTTTCGTATATGCCCATACGCCATCTTTCATAATAAAACTAAACCGTCCATCTTTCGCTATGTCATCTGGCATACGCTCAATGAGCACCGGACCATTTGTTTCAAAATACGACCGCCTTTGTTCCAAAGATTTAACATGAGCAAAATAAATATTTTTTACAATCGTTTCATTTGGGCGTTTCACTTCATACTGCCCGATGTACATGATCTTTTGAACAATTCCTCCTGTTTCTTCCCTTACTTCACGAACCGCTGCCTGTTCCGCCGTCTCTCCCTCTTCTACTTTACCCCCCGGGAATTCCCAGCCTCGTACAGCGTGATTGGTCAATAACCAACGACCGTTGTACCGACAAATAACAAGGACATGTTTCGGATGTCGTGAAAAAGGATGGTCAGAAAAAGAAAGTCGAACGTCGTATCCATAGTCATCTTGAAATACAATCATCGCCGTCTACCCTCAACTGCATGTTTTCTTCATTGTACCACACAATCAAATGGTGGACAGCTTTTATGACTGTATGACTCCCATCGTTTCAATTTGTTGTCTCGCTTCTTCATCTCCAAGCTCATAAATGAGCTCGTACACTTTTTTTATCGCATGATCATACCCATCATTCGGACGGTCATAATGATATTGCACATATGGCACATGTGCGCGCCAAAACGATTGCCAATCGGATGAATACATTTCATCAAAATACTCTCGTAATTGAATAATTTCTTCATCTGTCGCTTCAACTCGAAATTCCCACGGCGAAGCAGTTTTTACCTGCGAAATTTCACCGCGTGCCACCGACACATAATACGTTTTTTTCATCGCCCCACCTCTTTTCCATTTATTACGGTTAGTGTGAGTCGATCCACTTGTTTTCATGCAAAAAAGCATAGGACAATCCCCTATTGCCTTTAAAGTGATGGAACAAGAAAAAGGCGGGGAATCCCACCTTATCCAAGAAACGATTTTAACATCCACACATGTTTTTCTAAACTTTGATGAATGCCTAAAAGCATATCCCCAGTCGTTTCATCATTAATTTCCCCTGCGTAGTTCATACCTTCTTTCAACTCTTCAATCATCGTTTCAAAATCGCGCACGATTTCTGCCACCATTTCTTCAGCTGTTTCATTTCCTTTCGCTTCATGTACAGAAGCTGCCGCCAAATACTCTTTCATCGTCGCTAACGGCTTTCCACCTAGCGCCAATAAACGCTCTGCTAATTCATCAATATGTAGCGCGGCTTCATTGTATAGTTCTTCAAATTTTGTATGCAACGTAAAAAACTGCGATCCTTTCACATACCAATGGTAATTGTGCAGTTTTACATATAATACGTTCCAATTCGCAATTTGTTTGTTGACAATGTCAATTAATTTTTCTTGCATTCTTTATTCCCGTTACAGAAAACTTACAAAACTTTATAAATAATCTATTCATTATTTATAAAGT